>JAIYCA010000414.1 GCA_027488265.1 Planctomycetaceae bacterium | reverse complement strand
TGATCGGCGTCGTCGTGAACAACGCGATCCTCCTCGTCCACCAGACGCTCAACTTCCAGCGCGGCACCGCCGATGAAACCCCGTCCGATGCTGCGTTCCGCGGGCTTCCCGATGCGCCCGCCGTGCGCGAGGGTGGTCCGCTGCCGCTGCGCGCGGCGATCGCGGAAAGCGTGCGGACGCTTTCCGCGATGGCCGCGCGCAGCGGCAGCGGGCCGCCTTCGCGCACCGTTGGTGCATCGGGAAGGCCGCGGAATGCCGCATCGGACGGTGTTTCGTCGGCGGTGCCGCGCTGGAAATTCAGCGTCTGGTGGACGAGCAGAATCGCGTTGTTCACGACGACGCCGATCAAGATCACGAAGCCGAGCATCGTGAGCACATCGAGCGATTGCATCGGGAGCGTTGGGCTCGTGAGGCTGATGATGAACACCGCAAAGAGCGCGGCAAATCCACCGACCGCTGCGAGCGGCACGCTGAACATGATGACAAACGGCAGCAGGAAACTCTGGAAGAGCACTGCCATCACGAGGTAGCAAACGAGGAGCGCGAGGAAGACCGTGCTTGTGATGAAACTGAGCGAGGTTCCGCTGCCGACGAGTTCCTTGCGTACTTCGGCAAGCGCGCTCGCCGTACCAGCAACATCCGCAATGACGCCTGGCGGAAGCGAGCCATCCGCGCGCGCCGCTTCGAGTTCCGCTTGAATCGCGACGACTGCTTCTTCAAGCGCCATCGTTGGAGGCGGGGTCACTTGCAGTCGCACGGAACGCTGGCGATCGACGTGGTTGATCTGCGTCGGCGCAGCACCGCGTTCGACTTCCGCGAGTTGTCCAACGGTCGCGAGGCGGCCGCTTGGAAGCGCGACGGGGACGTTCGCCACTTCATCGACATCGATCGACGCTTGACGCGCAGCACGCTCCGCAACATCGCGATCGATGATGACGAGATCAATCGTGTCGCCACCCGCGCGATACTCATCCACGAGCGCGCCGTCGCCCGCGGCCGCGACCGAAAGCGTGAGATCTGCCTGCGAAAGTCCCGCGTCGGAGAGTCGCCGCTGATCGGGGCGAACGCGCACTTCAGTGCCTGGTGTTGCGAAATTCGCTGGATCCGGCTGCACACTCATCGGCCCGAACTTGCCCATGAAGCGGCCCATCACCGCGCCCGCGGCGCCCTTCACGCGATCAAGATCATCGCCGCGAAGATCGACCGCGACGGCGCTGCCCGACGAACCGCTCGTACGGAAGAGCGGCACTTGGAACGCAAACGCCATCGTGCCGGGTAACACCTCGGGGCGCGTGGCGTAACCGAGGAGATGTTCGTTGTAACTCGCGCGCTTCGCTTCGGCCGCGATACCGCCGTGGAACATCGTGCCTGCAAAACCGACGACGAAGTAATTCTCAAGCGGCGCGGGCTGCACTTCGGCGCCGTACTTAAACGTCATCCACGGTGTCACCGGCTCCTTCGGGAGCGCCGCTTCCGCGGCCTCGCGCTCGGGCGTGCCACGCGGTGGCAGCGCGCGCTCGAAGTACGGTGCCACCGATTGCTCGACGCGCGATGCGATCTCTTCTTGCATCGCGTTCGACATACCGGGTGGCGGCAGGATGAGGCCGAAGACGAGATTGCGGTTTCCCCGCGGGAGATAGTCGGCGGGCGGCATGAGGAACCAACTGCCCGCAAGCGACGCACCCAGCATGGCAAGCACGAACGCAAGCGACGCGATCCGCCGCCGCGACATGCGATAGACCCAACGGGCGATCGCGGTCGCGAAGCGTTCGCCGAGCGTGGCGCGTGCAGGCTTTGCGGTGGAGACGGATGCGGTGGCGGCCCCCGCTCCCGCATCTTTGGCGTGCTTCGGTGCCTTCAAAAGGAATGCGCACGCGCACGGCGTGACGGTGATCGACACCACCATCGAGAGCAGGTTTGAGATGAGAATCGCGAGCGAAATGTCGCGGAAGAGTTGTCCGACTTCATCGCCGATCAAGAAGATCGGAATGAAGACGACGCACGTGGCGAGGGTCGAACCGAGGATCGCACCCGCAACTTCTTGCGTGCCTGCGAGCGCGGCGCGGCGCGGGTCCTTGCCCATTTCCATGTGGCGAACGACGTTCTCGAGGACGACGATCGAGTTGTCGATGAGCGTGCCGATCGCAAACGCGAGGCCGGCGAGGCTGACGACGTTGATCGTGCGGCCCATCGCGAGCATGACCACGACGGTCGCGACGACGGCGAGCGGCACACTTGTCGCGACGATCACGATGCTGCGCCACGAGCGCAGAAAGACTACAAGGGTGAGCACCGCGAGAAAGCCGCCCTGCCAGATGTTGTCGAGAACGAGATCGAGCGCTTCGTCGATGTAGATCGTCTGGTCGTAGACGAGCTGAACGGTGAGCGGTTGTGAGAGTCCGAGCGCTGCGGTTTCCGAATCGAGAATGCCGCCCTTTTCGCCGAGCGTGACGAGCGCGCCCTTCACGCCTTCCATCACCTCAATGACGTTCGTCCCGACTTCCTTCTGCACGTTGATCGCGAGCACCGGAATGCCCTGCGAGCGGACGAAGTTCGTCACTTCCTTCCACGTCTCCACGACTTCGGCGACGTCGCCGACCAGCACCGGGCCGGATGCCCCCTGCGCAATCGCGACGCGTGCGATGTCGTCGGTCGATTCGAACTGCCCGACCGAGCGCAGCACGATGTCGCGCTTCGATTCTGCGAGCGAACCCGCGGGTGCGTTCTGATTCGCCCCACGCAGCGCGGCGGCGAGTTGCGAGATCGTGACACCGCGCGCGGCGAGTGCCGCGGGATCAACGCGCACTTGCAGTTCGCGCTCACGCCCGCCGAGGACATTCACTTCGGCAACGCCGCCGACGCGTTCGATCTGCGGCTTCACATGATCGACCGCGAAATCCTGCAGCGTGCGGATATCAAAGGGCTGCCCCGCGGCGTCGGTCGCGTTGCCCGCCGAGAGCACAATCCACGCGATGTAGTCTTTGTTCTCGGGGTCGCTCGCTTCGACGATTGGTTCATCGACGCCGAACGGGTAGTCGGGAACCTGACGCAGACGATCGCTCACCTCGCGGATCGCAGCGTCCTTGTCGGTACCGGGGTTGAACTCAAGGCGAATGCGCGCGGTGCCCTGCGACGAATTCGACGTCATCGAGCGCACGCCGGCGACGCCTTGTAGTTTCTCTTCTTGTCGCTCGACGATCGATTGCTCGATCTCTTCCGGCGACGCGCCAGGCCAGATGGTCGAAACGCTGACGATCGTGTCGTCGACGTCGGGCGTGAGTTGCACGGGCACTTGTCGCACAGCGACGAGCGCGGCGATCAGAACAAGCACCACGCCGACGAGCACCGTCACCGGCTGGCGAATCGAACCTTCGACGATCTTCACTCGGCGGCCGCCTTTCGTGCCGTCGATGCAGCGGGTGCATTCGGCGCGACAGGCGCCACAGGGGTTGGACCCATGAGCCGTTCGTTTCCTTCGGTGACGACTTCATCGCCCGCGGCGATCGCGCCTGGTTCGAGCGCGACGTCGTCGCCGAGCGGAAACGCGATACGCACGTTGACCGGCATCGCCACACCGCCGCGAACGACGTAGACGAAGGGCGATGCGTCGCCGCGCAGGATCGCGTCCTTCGGAATCACGATGCGCGGCGCGGTTGCGCCTGCGGGGACGAACGCGGTGAGTGCAAGGCCGGGTGCGAGGAGCTCCTTCGTATTGACGACGCGCAGCACCGCGCGGAATGTGCGCGAACGCGGATCGACTTCGGGCACGACGCGGACGCCGAACGCCGCGACCGGCACATCCGTCGCCGACTCGATGGAGAGAGGAACCTCGCGGGTGAGGCCTTTCGCGCTCTCCGCCGCGAGCGCGACTGTCGCGCCGTAGAGCTCTTGCGGCACCTCGAACCACGCTTCGAGTTCGTCGGTCGCGATGAGATCAACAACAGCGCCGCCTTCGGCGATCCATGCGCCTTCTTCCGAATGACGCATCGTGACGACACCCGCGAAAGGTGCGCGGACGACGAGGTCCGCGAGTCGATCGTTGAGGATCGCGCCCTGCTGCTCGATCACGACTGCGGCAGCGCGCGCTTGCGTGGCCTGCGCACGGGCGACGGCGAGTGCACTCTCGGCGTCGGCGAGTTCACGCGGATTGGTTCCGCCTGCCGCGGATGCGCGGCGCAGGAGTTCGAGGTCGCGCTCTTCGCGAGCGATGACGGCCTCGCGTTCAGCGACCGTCGCGCGCGCGGCTTCGAGCGTCGCGGCGTGAACGGCAATCTCGAGTTTGATGCGCGTGTCGTCGAGCCGCGCAAGCACTTCGCCCGCCGGGACACGGTCGCCCTCGTTCACGGGGAACTCGCGCACGAGCCCGGCGCCTTCGGACGCGATGGTTGACTTCCGCGAGGCGCGAATCTCGCCGAAGACTTTCTTCCGCGGCGCGAGTGACTCGGCACGCGCTTTGACAACGCGAACCGGCGCTGGCGGCGGCCCCTGCGGTGCGGAAGCCGCTGCGCTTGCGTCGTCTTGCCGAGCGAGCGCGGGCGATGTCGCGAGGAGCGTGACGGACAGGACCGCCGGCAGCGCGATCGCGAGTGCGAGCGGGAGCGCGAGTGAACGCCCAAGCGACCGCCCGCGTGAGGACTCGCGTGAAAGCCCGAGTGTGAACTTCGGGGCGAGGGCCGAGATGGCGAAACAGGCTGGCGCGGCGGGCGTGTTTCTCGACGTGCTTTTCGACGTGCTTTTCGGCGTGGACTTCGGCGTGGACTTCGGCGTGGACTTCATGGAGCCGCGCATGGTACGGCGGCCGCAGGATGGCGCGATGCTCTATCGCACAGTGGCGCGCCCCAGCTTCTTTGAAGCGGCGTTTCTTGGAGTCGTCCAGACCGACTCGTGGGCCTCCAGAAATGGCAAGCCTCACGAATCCACGCTTGATTTGGAGAATCAAGACGCGGAAAGGGAAAGCGGAAAAGAGCAAGGGATATTCAGAGCGGGTTCCTCGCGACACGGAACCCGATGTCGTCGAATACGCCGCCGGGTGCGCGGAAGTAGCGGCTGGAGGAACGCACGGAGCCTGCGGGGGCGTACCAGCCGCCGCCGCGCAGCACGCGTGACGTACCGGATGCAGGACCCGTCGGGTTCGATGACGGGCTCGACGCGTAGTAGGTCGAGGAGTACCAGTCGTTCACCCACTCCCAGACGTTGCCCGACATGTCATGGAGACCGAAGCCGTTTGCGAGTTTCTGCCCTACCGCTTTCGTTCCGTAGGTCGAAGTGCCAAATGCCCCGTTGTTCCCCGTGAACCATGCGATGTTCCCGACCAGCGTGTCGTCGTTCGTACCGTTGAGGTACCCAGTGAAGCCATGGAAAGCGATCGTTGTGCCGGCTCGGCACGCGTACTCCCACTCGGCCTCGGTCGGCAGACGCAAACCGGTACCCGCGAGGAAGCCGCCCGAGCCTGCGATCATGTCCCACGAGACTCTCTCAACTGGCCGACTCGTATCCGCGGTCCACGTGTTTGGCGGCTGAAACCACGACGGATTCGTCCCCATCCGAGCCTGCCACTGCGCTTGCGTCACCTCGAAGCGGCCGATGTAGAAGGCGCCCGTGAGCGCGACCGAGTGAACAGGGTTTTCGTCGGAAGAACACGAGTATCCAATCGAACGCGAGCACCCCATGTTGAAGGTGCCGGGCGGGATCAAGACCATCTCGATCTGCGTAACGTTGTCACGGACCCGCCACGGATAGCCCGTTGCGATGATCGCATTCCGCAAGTTCGCATCCGTGACAACTGCTGGATCTGGGTTCTGCTCAAGCAAGGTCGCCCACGGAAGCCGCTCCACATACGCGAACCCATTCACCTTCACTGCCGTCCGCGGCCCCGCAATGACCACAACATCTTGCGCACCCTGTACACCCGCCGGCGTCACCGCCGTTACGGTGTTCGGCGAGGCAACAACCACCGCCGTCGCGGCAGCGCCACCAATCGTGACGCTCGTCACGCCGTCCAGATTCGCTCCGGAGATTGTGATGGCGGTCCCACCGATCGGAGGCCCCTCTGCTGGCGTGATCGACGCAATCGAGATCGGCGGCTGCCCGCCAAACCCCTGTCCCCAATGCGCGAACAGGATCGAAATGTCCGCGCCGTCGACGAAGCCATCGCGGTTCAAATCGCCGAACTCAGGCTCGACTGCATCCCACTGCGACAACAGGTATGTCAGATCGGCCGCGCTCACGATGCCGTCGAGATTCATGTCGCCGAACACGCGCTCGCAATCGTCGAGCACGCCGTTCCCGTTCGTGTCGCCACCTGGTGCCGCGAGTTCAGCCGCATCGCAAAGGCCGTCAGCGTCGCAATCGACATAGTCCGGATCGCACGCGTCGCCGACTCCGTCGCCGTCGCAATCGGACTGCGTCGGATTCGCGTCGTCAGGGCAGTTGTCGGTGTTGTTGAGAACGTAGCCCTTCGGCTGCACACACTGCGTCAGCGTGCCGTCGGCTGCGAAACCGAAGCCGTCACCGTCGATGTCGCGCGACCACACGGAGTTTGGGTTGATGGCGGCGTTCGTATCGTTGCAGTCCGTGTTGTTCAGGACGTATCCCGCGGGAACCGTCGGACACCCAAGGGTTGTGCCACTCGACGCCGCACCGAAGCCATCACCGTCGAG
>JAIYCA010000021.1 GCA_027488265.1 Planctomycetaceae bacterium | reverse complement strand
GAGATCAAGGGTCAAGCTCCAGCCAGTTGGGGTGTTCAGAAACGTTGCGCTCACGAGGTCGGTTTTCCCGAGTCGCTTGCCATCCGCTGCGAGCGTTTCGACGACCGGCGCGTTGGTGGCGGCATCGAAGGTGACGAGGTACTCGCGGCCTTCCGCACCTTCGCCGAGCGTCACGCGCACGCCGTCGCCGAGTGGATCATCCAGCCGCGATTTCGTCGAGCCAGGCTTGGCATCCGGCGAGAGTCGTTGATCAGTGGCGTCGATGCGCAACGAAAGCGCTGAGGCATCGGTGCGGGCGAAGCGCAGGCGCGCACTCGGCTCGCCCGTGTCGTATTCGGTCCAGTTCCACACGCAGACGGGATACGACGTCGCCGCTTCGAGGCTGTTTCCGAGCGCGATCGTGCGCGCGATCGGCACGCGCTGGCGGAGCACGATCGGCACGCGCCGCGACTTTCCATCGACGAACGTCGCAACGACGTCAAACGGCGCTGGGCTACGTGGCTCGACTTGCGCTGCTGCCGAAACTGGAATGCGAACCGATCGCGTCTCGTTCGGTGCGAGGCGAATGACCTCGGTCGGCAGCTCCAGTTGGAACGGGCTGTTGACATCGGTCGTCGAAGCATTGAAGTTGTCGATCGGCGTTCGGCTCGTCCAAACGCGTTCGATGTCGACCTCTTTCCCGCCCTCTGTGATCCGATCCGTCACGCGCCATGGTTCGGGTGCGCGCGTCTTGTAGAACGCAAACTCCACCTCGCGGTCGATTGGGTTGCGCAGCGTGCACTCGATTTCGCCCTCGACGGGTTTCCCAAGCGGATCTTCAACGGCACCCCGAATGGTGACCGCGTTCCGTGCGCTCTTCAATCCGTAAGCAGCATCCTGATCGCTCTTCGTCACCCAATCGACCGGCAGCGTGGAGCCCGCGATTTGATGGTACGGATCGATCGTGCCGTTCTCTTCGATCACGAGATACGTCGTGTGTTGGAGGTGACCCGCGAGTGGATGCTGATCGTTCGCGCCGCCGCAGGTTCCAAGCAGGAGATACGGAATGCCGTTGCGGGGAGGAAGCGCGCAGAGCGCGTGGTAGTGACCCGCGATGACGTAGTCGACGCCGTGTTTGACCAAGAGCGGTTGGACGCGCTCATCCCAGCGCGTGGGCTTGTGATCCCACAGTGGACGGTGGAAGAGAATGATGATCGGGCGCTCGCGCGTTTCGAGGCGCGCAAGCGTGGTATCGAGCCACGCGAGTTGCGCGTCAGAAAATCCTGGTTCGATGCGGCCGTCACCATCTTCGGTGTTGAGAATCACGAAACTCGCGAGTTCCAATTCGACCGCGTAGTAGAGCGGTCCAAACATCGCGCGGTATTGCTCAGCAAACGAACGATCGCTCGCGTCACGCTTGCCGCTCACGAGGTCGTGATTGCCAGGCGTTGGATAGAAGGGCATCTCCAACGTGCCGACGATGTCGAGGAATGTTTGTCGCTCGCCGCGCACATGCTCGTGATCGCGCGAGTAGCCCTGCACGAGATCGCCGACAGAGAAGACGGCATCCGGGCTCGTGCGCTTGAAGTCTTCGACCGACTCGCGCAAGTAACGGAGGCCCCAATCGCGACCAGTCGTGCGGTCGGGAATGATCGCGACGATCTGTCGCTTCGGTCGCGCGGGCTGCGCCACGACTTGCCCATCGATCGCGTTGCCGGTGTTGTCCTTCGCGAAGGATGGGGGAGTCGACGCGGGATTGGGCGTCGCAGCCGCAGCGCTGGTGAGGTGTGCGGCCGCGGCAAAAACCGCGCAGGAAGCGAAGAATGCGGGCAAACCTTGCATTTCGAGAGCGTAGCCGACGCGTCGGAATCGCGCGTCTTGTGTGTGTGGATCCTATTTTCAAAAAATGTGTGGAGAGTTGCGAGCCTTCGCCGAACAAGAGTTTCGTCAGGAGGGTTCTCCTCCTGACCGCCTGCGAGAAGTTGTGTTTGACGCTCGGAATTCCGGCGCGAACCCAAGTTCACGATGGCGCGTGACGAGTGTGAAGCGCGCAGCACATAGGTGGCTGCCAACACATTCGACACATCAAAACTTGTCATCTTTCTCCCCTCCGCCCCGTCCGCTCAGCAATGATCGAACGGGGTTTTTCGTTTTCGCGCGGTCGCCGCTGCGGCGGCGACCTTTGGCGTCATCCACACCAAAGCGAGCAAGTTGCGAGGCAGGTTGCGAGCGCTCCAGTTCGTGGCGGTCGCCGCTGCGGCGGCGACCTTTGGCGTGATCTACTCCAAAGCGAGCAAGTTGCGAAGCAGGTTGCGAGCGCTCGAAACTTGCGCGGTGCGTTGCGTCTTACTCTTGCAGAGATGTGAGAGTAAGACGAGCGGGTAGCTTGAGCGCAGCGCGGTTCACGTCAGTCTCGGCACGCCCATCAAACCGGCTCGCACATCCTCCGGAATCGCCGCCGGTCTCCGCGTCGCGAGATCGACGAATGCCCAACGGCTCGACGCGCGGACGAGCGGCTTGAGCGCGGTGCTGCCATCGCTCTCATCACCGTCATCTGCGCGTGCGATCACGGTCGCGCGCGTGAGGCTCGTGCGACCGAGCTTCTCGATCCACGTCGCGATCACAAGTGCGTCGCCGACGAAACTCTCGCCGAGGTAGTCGATCTCATGTCGCGCGACGAACCACATGCGGCCGTCGCGCGCGACCGTCTCTCGCGCGGCACCCGCGTGTGCACCATGAAGTTCCGCGATGCGATCGATCCAGCCGAGGATCACGATGTTGTTCGCATGCGGAACGAGCGCGCTGACTTCGTCTTCGCGGACACGATGTGCGCAGGCGAAGATGCTCGGCGCGCTCGCAGTGTCCGCGGTGCCTTCGCTCTTCGCGGCCTTCTCTCCGCGCGCGAGCATTTCCGCGCGCAGTGCTGCGGGAATCTCATCAGGTGCAAGTTGTCGCCAAAATGGTTCCATCGCGTTCTTCCATCGCGTTCTTCCATCGCGCTTCTTCCGTCGCGCTTCTTCCGTCGCGTTTCTCTTCTC
>JAIYCA010000284.1 GCA_027488265.1 Planctomycetaceae bacterium | reverse complement strand
TTGATTGCGCCGATACGACGAATGTCGATGCGAACGGATGCGTAGAACTTGAGCGCCTTACCACCGGTCGTCGTCTCGGGTGATCCGAACATGACGCCGATCTTCTCGCGCAGCTGGTTGATGAAGATCACGATGCACTCGCTCTTCGCGATTGCGCCGGTGAGCTTTCGCATCGCCTGCGACATGAGTCGCGCTTGGAGACCAACGACCGAATCGCCCATTTCACCTTCGATTTCAGCCTTCGGAATAAGTGCTGCGACCGAGTCGACGACGATGATGTCGACGGCGTTTGAGCGGACGAGCATTTCACAAATCTCAAGTGCCTGCTCGCCCGTATCGGGCTGCGAAACCAGCATCTCGTCGAGGTTGACTCCGATGCGCTTCGCCCAAGAGGGATCAAGCGCGTGCTCTGCATCGATGAATGCGGCAACACCACCAGTCTTCTGCGCGTTCGCGACGACTGTGAGCGCCAATGTCGTCTTACCCGAAGACTCTGGCCCGAAGATCTCGATGATGCGACCGCGTGGCAGACCACGGCCACCGAGTGCCAGATCAAGGCTCAACGCGCCAGTCGCGATCGATGGGATCGGGGCGAGCGAGTCGCCATCGAGCTTCATGATCGAGCCCTTGCCGTAGGCCTTCTCGATCGCTCCCATCGCGCGTTCAATGGCTGCCAATTTGCCCTTGCGCTCTTCATCCGCCTTCTGTGCGAGCTTGGCAGCCTCGGCCTTACTCAAACCAGAACTCGGAACGGAACCCGCACTGGAACCTGAGGCGCGCGGCTTGTCTTCAAGCGTGGAGACCGCGGAAGAGGACGAGCCTGCGGTGCTTGATGTTGCAGCATTTGAACTGGTGTTTGAACGGTTGGTGCTGGTTGGAGTCGGCATCGGATTCGTTCCTGTGGAAAGCCTGCTGCTGTTCGCGGGTGTACTCGAGGCAGAACCTGCTCCGGAACTGGAGGGCGTACTGCTCTTTCCGTTCTGGCTGGAAGTTGGGCCTGCTGGTTGCGTTGTCGATTGCGTTGCTGATTGAGTTGTAGCGACCATCTTTATCCCCTTCGTTGGAATGTTGTGGGCTGCAGGGTCCCGAAATCCAGCGTTTTTTGCGCTGAAACCGCGGAAGCCATTCGCGCCGGCTTGTGCACATATTTGAAGTTCTAGACCGAGTTTGAAGTTCTAGACCGAGCGGAGACTTCATGACCACCCTCCCAAGCACGCTTCTTGCGATCGGGAGTACCGAACAGAATCCGCTCTTCTGTTCGGTTGATGTTCGTACCTTACCACATCGGACAACTCCGCAAGGTTGTCCCTACTTTTTTCCGAACAGATTTTTGTTTTTCTGACTTCCGCGCGAATTCGAAAGGTGCCATTCAGACGCAACGACATCTCCTGCCGCCCTTTACGAGAGCCGATTGCAGTCCCCATGAAGGCGCACAACAACTGAGAAACGCGCGCAAGAACACAGGAAGTCGCTCGGAGCAACTCCAAAACGGCGAAAGACGACCCGCATCCCCGGTTGATCCGAACCCAAACACAGTCACAACCGCGCCGCTCAATAGTTCGGCGTCGGCGCGCGATACCTCGACATATCGATCGATCGGAAATACGCGATCGTGCGCTCAAGACCATCCCGCAATGGAATCTTCGGCTCCCAGCCGAGTTGAGTGCGCGCGAGCGTGATGTCTGGCTTTCGTTGCAAAGGATCGTCGGTCGGCAACGGCCGCGCGCGAACGATCTCCGAGCGGCTCCCAGAAAGCGCGACCGTCATCTCCGCGAGTTCGCGAATCGTGAACTCTGCAGGATTGCCGAGATTCACAGGTCCTGGCAACGCATCCGGTGCGTCCATCATCGCGAGGAAACCGTCGAGCAAGTCATCGACGTAGCAGAACGAGCGCGTCTGCGTGCCTTCTCCGTAGATCGTAATGGGCTCGCCCGCGAGTGCCTGCCGAATGAAATTCGAAACAACACGACCGTCGAAGGGATGCATGCGCGGACCGTAGGTGTTGAAAATCCGCACGACACGGATGTTCACCTTGTTCTGTCGCCAATAGTCGAAGAACAGTGTTTCCGCAGCGCGCTTTCCCTCGTCGTAACACGCTCGCGGTCCGATCGGATTGACGTTTCCGCGATAACTTTCGGGCTGCGGATGCACGTCAGGATCGCCGTACACCTCACTCGTGGACGCGTGGAAAATCTTCGCTTTCACACGCTTTGCAAGCCCAAGCATGTTCATCGCGCCAAGCACGCTTGTCTTCATTGTCTTGATCGGATTGAACTGATAATGACCAGGCGCCGCCGGACACGCGAGGTTGAAGATCTCATCAACCTCAAGCATGATCGGCTCCGTGACGTCGTGGCGGATGAACTCGAAGTTCTTGCAATCGAGCAGGTGTTCAATGTTGGATTTCTGGCTCGTGAACAAATTGTCGAGGCAGATGACATCGTGGCCCATACGGACCAATCGATCGCAGAGATGGGAGCCGAGGAAACCGGCGCCGCCAGTGAT
>JAIYCA010000255.1 GCA_027488265.1 Planctomycetaceae bacterium | reverse complement strand
GACGATCGTCGGCCCGCTCGCCTGCTGTCTCGCGGCCTGCGAGAAGAAGCAAGTGCACGTCGTCACGTTGAACGATTACCTCGTGCAACGCGACCGCGATTGGACGTTCCCCTTCTTCCGCGCACTTGGCCTCACGGTCGGCGCGATTCACCCGCACCACATGCAGGGCCACGAAGAGAAGAAGGCCGCGTACGCCTGCGACGTTGTGTACGGCACGACAAGTGAGTTCGGCTTCGACTATCTCCGCGACAACATGAAGACGCGGCCGGAAGAGCAATTGCAGAAGGAGCGCGGATTCGCGATCGTCGACGAAGTCGACTCGATTCTCATCGATGAAGCGCGCACTCCACTCATCATCTCGGGCCCCGCGCACGCAACGGCGCCGCGCTACGACCTCGCCGATCAGATCGCGCGCCACCTCGTCGCGCGTCAAGCGGATTGGGATCGCGAAAACGAAGATTGCCGCAAGCTCGAAGAACGTATCGCGGCGCTCGAAGGTGATGTCCGCAACGCGCGTGAAAAGTCGGCTGTGCCCACGCTGAAGCGTGACATGGACGGCGCACGCAAGGATCTCGCAACCGCGCAAGCACGCCGCGATCGGTTCAAGCAGTTCTACGAGCCCGAACTCGACAAGAAGACCGCGGCTCTCACACACGACGGCGTCGAAGAAGCGCAGCGCTTCGCAAAGCGCATCGATCCGACGGTTGGCAGTTTCTACGTGGGCGACAACATCGACATGCCGCACCTAGTGGAACAAGCTGTGCGCGCACACGTCGTCTATCAGCGCGATCGTGATTACGTTGTCGCAGCCGATGAAAACGGCGTCGAAGGCGTCGTGATCGTCGATCAGAACACCGGCCGCAAGATGGTCGGTCGCCAGTGGTCAGACGGTCTTCACCAAGCGGTCGAAGCCAAGGAAAAGGTCAAGGTCAAAGAAGAGACCCAGACCATGGCGACGATCACGATTCAAAACTACTTCAAGCTGTACAAGCGGCTCTCCGGCATGACCGGTACGGCCGACACCGAAGCGGAAGAGTTCCACGAGATCTACAAGCTCGACGTCGTGTCGATTCCGACGAATCTCCCCATCGCGCGCTTCGATCGCCAAGACAAAGTATTCCTCTCGCAGAAGGACAAGTGGAACGCGATCGTCGAGGAAGTCAAAGCATTCCACGACGTTGGTCGCCCGGTGCTCGTCGGTACGACAAGCGTCGAGAAGAGCGAGATGGTCGCGCGCATGTTGGCCGCCAAGTATCAGATCCGTTACGAAGTGCTCAACGCGAAACAACATGATCGTGAAGCAGAAATCGTGCTCGGCGCCGGCAACATCGGCGGCGTGATGATCGCGACGAACATGGCCGGTCGCGGTACCGACATCAAGCTTCGCGGCTTTACGCGCGAAGAACTCGTCGAGCACTGGAAGCGCCGCAACATCTGCCCGAAGGAAGCGCACGCAGCGATGCCAGACGCCGAAATCATCGGGCTTTGCTATCGCCATCTCGGCGAGCGCGTCCTCGGTTCTGATGCGATTCAAGGCCGCGACGCTGGTGCGGTGCGCAGCATGCTGCTCAAGCACTGGGCGATCGAGAAGGCGAAGTATCCCGAGAAGAAGGTCGCAACGATGTCCGACGACGCGCTCGTCGAGGCGCTCGATGCCGCCGGACTTCCGCCGATCCACCGACTTGAGATGTGGAAGGACGTCGAAGAAATGGGCGGTCTCCACATCGTGGGTACCGAACGCCACGAAAGCCGCCGCATCGACAACCAGTTGCGTGGCCGCGCTGGTCGTCAGGGCGACAACGGTTCGAGCCGCTTCTTCCTCTCGATGGACGATGACCTGATGAAGATGTTCGCCGGCAAGGCGATGCTCAAGGTGCTGTCGACCCTTGGCATGAAGGAAGGCGACGATCTCGAAGACGCGATGCTCACGCGCTCGATCGAGAAGGCGCAGCGCAAAGTTGAAGAGCGCAACTTCCAAATGCGCAAGAACATCCTCGAGTACGACGAGCCGATGGAGCACCAGCGCCGCGCGTTCTACGGCCTCCGTCAACCGATCGTCGAAGGACGCGGCGTGCGTGAACTCACACTCCGCCACGTCAACGACGCGATGGAGAAAGCCGCCAACGATTACCTCGGCAAGATGCACGTCCCCAACACGATCAGCGAATGGGTGCGCGAGAACTGTGGCGTCTCGATCGAAGCCGATCGCTTCCTCAAGAGGGATCGCGAAGAGATCGAGAAACTCATTCGCATCGACGCGGCGGAAGAGGCGCAAGAATCGATCCGCGCGACGGCGGGCGAGTGCCTTCCGCTCGAACTCGAGCCTGAAGAGTGGGATGCCGAAGGCTTCGCGAATTGGGCCCGCGCCCATTACGGCGCGGAACTCACGCCTGAAGGAATCCGCTCGGGCGGCCGTGATTTTGCGATGAAGACGGTTGCCAAGGCCGCGCTCGCGAAGTTTGCGGACATCGATCTCTCACCGATCGGCCAGTTCCTCGTGCCACAGTTCGGCGCGACGCAACTGGCGAACTGGGCGAACCGCAAGTTCAACATGACCGTCGATGTCTCGCTCTTTGAAGGAGCAACGACCCCTGCGGAAGCGGCGGATCGATTGGGCGTCAAGGCGATGGAGGCGTACGGCGACCGCGAGGTTGGTTACCCGATCGACTTCGCGATCGAACAGACGAACGCGATGCTGCAGCAGAATCCAGAGGGCGCGCTCGCGCAGTTCTGCACGTTTGTGAAAGCACGGTACGACATCGATTGGAATCCCCAGTCGTTGCCATCGACGGATCCGCAGGAACTCCGTCGATTGCTCGTCGAGCGCGCACGCGCGATGACCGACGCAGACGTCGAGCGACGTACGCAAGAGTGCCTCGCACGCGGCCGCGATCGCGACTCGATCGCGAAGTGGTTCGGTGAAGAGGCGCTCGTTCGCCTCAACGAAGCCGAAGTCGCGCGCGCAGGTGATGAGCCTGAAGCGTTCGTGCGCGAGAAGGTCCGTGAGTTGCCGCGGCTTGAACTCACGCAGTTCGAGCGCTACGTCCTTCTCAACATTCTTGACAACGCGTGGAAGGAAAATCTCCACGGCATGGACCAGATTCGCGATTCGATTGGCTTCCGTGCGTTTAGCCAGAAGGACCCGCGCATCGAGTTCAAGCGCGAGAGCGCGCGTGTCTTCAACGAAATGCAGGAGACGATTCGCGACCGCGTCACCGACATTGCCTTCCGCGGGCGATTCGCTCCGCAGGTACCGCGTATGGCCCCGCGTCCGCAGCCCGCAGCGATTGCCGCTGGTGCGGATACTGCGGCGCCAGCAGCGCTCCCCGCGAGCGCACCCGTCGCTGCAGAACCCGCGCGCGCACCCGCGCAACCTGTTGCTGCAGAACAGTTGACCGCCGCAGCGCCTGTTGACCCGTCCACCATTCCGGTCGTCGGTCGCAACGAGCCCTGCCCATGCGGAAGCGGTCTCAAGTACCGACTCTGCCACGGCAAGAAGCCAGAGGCGCAGGCGTAACGCGCTCGATCGCACGCAGACAGCAATTTCTCGCACGCAGCCTCGGCAATTCCGGGGCTGCGTTTCTTTTCAGCCACGCACGTTTGATCGCTGCATCCGAGCGGCTTGACGGCCGCGGCTGAATCGCTAGTATTCCTCCCTCTTCCGCCTCGTTAGCTCAGTTGGCAGAGCAGCTGACTCTTAATCAGCGGGTCGTAGGTTCAACCCCTACACGAGGCATTTCTGACGAAGGGCGCGTCGGTCCGACCACGGATCAACGCGCCTTTCGCGTTTTTGGCACCGCCACTGACTGCGCCGCGCCCGCCGATTGCGCGCTCGGATAGCCTTCGTGGAGTTCGCCTCCGGCCGAGTCTCGGCTCGACGATTACCCGTTTCGAACACCCGTTTCGAACACCTGTTTTGAGCGCCCGTTTCGAACGCTCGGCGGAAAGGACGAGTTTGGAAAGTTCTCCTACACCACTTTCTCCGCAAGACTGCGCGCTGACGCAAGCACTGCACGCCGCGCGCGATCGCGAAGAATCGGAACGCGTCCGCTTTCTCGGCGCGCTCGTGGCGCACGACTTGAACAACGCACTCTTCGCGCTTTCTGGCCGACTTCAACTTCTGAAGCGACGCGCGACCGATCCTGCCACGATCAAGTCGGCCGAAGAACTCCTCGCGTCGACGAAGTTGTTTGATCAGATGCTCTCACTGCTTCATCGAGCGTGCCCGCGAGACGCGGAAGGCAACGGGCCGAGCGCCGTTCGCACGGCCATCACCGAAGCACTTCGTACGCAGGAAGCGACGTATCCCGGCCAACTGACCGTCGTGCACGCGGACCTCGAAGAGATTCCTGCAGATCTCTCGTTCGAAGGTTCGAGTTCGATGATCGCGTCGGCACTTGCGCAGTGCTTGACGATCCATCGAAATCGCGCGGCAGCACGTGTTGAAATCCACGTCGAGGCCGCACGCGACGGCGATGCGGAGCGTGTCACCGTCACCTTGGAAGATCATGCGAGGCGGGAGAACGCGAGCGGTGACTCGAACAAACCCGCGAGCGCGTGGCAGAGTGACGCAAAGTTGCCGAGTCTTCTGGAAGGTCACCTCGCGCTCGAGATGCTTCCGCTTGGTGCCGCGCAACGCGCGGTTCGCGACATCGGTGGACGCGTGACCGCTGAGCCAACCGCGCATGGATTCCGTACGTCGCTCTCGTTTCTTGCGCGACGTGGCATCGCGATGCCACAATCGCCGAGCCTCTCGCACGGCCGCAGTGACGCGTGTGAAACAGGCTCGATTCCAGCGCCGCCGTCGCGATCGGTGCTCATCGCGGATGACGACCCTGCAGTACGCGCGGTGCTCGTCGCGGCGCTTGAAGCGGTCGGCGATGACGTCGACACGACAAACGACCCATCCTCGATCGCCACGCGCACGGATCTTGCAAGTTTCGACGTCGTGATCTTGGATGCGGGTGGCGGCGGGCTCGATGCGCTTCGTGCGATTCGCGCGCGCGGTGACAACACGCCTGTCCTCGTTGCAAGCGGCGACGAAGTCGATGTTGGAAACGATCCTCGATCGGCGTCGCTCGTGAAGCCATTCCCGCTCAACGTGCTCGACCGTGAACTCGCACGCCTCGCGGCACTTCGCACGCGGCACCGCGCGTAAACGCGCGTACTCGCGCGCCGCTCCGTGCTCATGCGAGCAATGCAAGCATCTGTATCGCGACCGGAGCAAGCGGCTCGGGAAGCGCATCGTGTTCGACAAAGCGAAACTCGTCGTACTCCCAACCAAGTTCGGGCTGCGCACTCTCCGCGAGGTCGATGCGATGCACGATCTCCCATGTCCACGCGACAGGGTCATAAAGAAGCGCGACGGCAATGGGCGGCGAGACCGCGGTCATGCCCGCTTCCTCGGAGAGTTCGCGCAAGACTTGCACCGCAGGCTCGACGCCAGGCTCAAGTCCACCGCCCGGCACGAATTCCCAGAGGCCCGGATAGAACGCGACGCGCCGTGATCGCCGTCCCATGAGCAGCGCTTCGCCGCGCCTCGTAAGACCTTTCACACCGAGCGGCCGCACGCCGCAGTCGAGCCCCTGCCAATCACCGTCGGCCCGCTGCACCGCGTAGAAGCGGTACGAGCACTCCTGCACGTGGATTTGGACTCCACCATGTCCGTTGCGGCTCGTCGCCAACACTTGCAGCAGCGACCCATCGAAATACTTGGGATTTGCCGCGCAAAGTGCGGCCCAACGTCGATCGACCTCCGCGAGATCCACGTTCGGCGGCACGAATCGCCCTTCGGTTTGCACAACCACAGGCGGACGTCGAAGACGAATGATGCGGGCGTGTGCCATGGCAATCTTGAGTCGGTCGGACGGCTGAATTCAGAGCAAAGTTCAAGGAAAGGTCGCACCGCGTGGGCAAGAAAGCCCCGCAGCATCATCGACGCGAAGCGCGCAACACGACGAAGGTTGCAATTGCATTACACTTTGCCCTCATGTCCCAGACGAGCACGTCCCCCGCGAGCACAACGTACCGCACAGCCCCCGCCGAAACGACCGGAATGCCCGGCGGCATTCCGTTCATCATCGGAAACGAAGCCGCAGAGCGTTTCTCGTTCTATGGGATGAAGACCATTCTCGCGGTCTTCATGACGCAGTACCTGCTCAGCGCCTCGGGCGAAGCGGCATACCTCACCGACGCGCAAGCCCGTGAGTATGTGCACCTCTTCGTCGCAAGCGCGTACTTCTTCCCAGTCCTCGGCGCGATCGTTGCCGACGCGTTCCTCGGGAAGTACCGGACGATCATGCTGCTCTCGATCGTCTACTGCATCGGTCACGGCGCGCTCGCGCTGATCGATATGCCGAGCTCGTTCTTGCAAGCCACGCTCGACCCGAAGGGTTGGTTGATCGCCGGTCTCTTCTTGATCGCGCTCGGTTCGGGCGGCATCAAGCCCTGCGTTTCCGCGCACGTCGGTGACCAGTTCGGCAAGTCCAACAGTCACCTGCTCGCACGCGTCTTCGGTTGGTTCTACTTCTCGATCAACTTCGGTTCGTTCTTCTCGACGCTGCTCACGCCGTGGCTCCTCAAGCACTACGGGCCGGGCTGGGCGTTTGGTGTGCCGGGCATTTTGATGGCGATCGCAACGTTCGTCTTCTGGCTTGGACGCCATCGATACATCCACATCCCGCCGAAGGGCGTCGGATTCGTGCGTGAAGCATTCTCGAAGGAAGGCCTCGGCGCGATGGCGGGACTGCTTTCGATCTACGCGTTTGTCGCGGTGTTCTGGTCGCTTTACGACCAATCCGGCGGCGCGTGGGTGCTGCAAGCGGCGCAGATGGACTGCAATTTCATGGGCATCCAGTGGCTTGAATCGCAAGTGCAAGCGATCAATCCGCTGCTCATCCTTTGCTACATCCCGCTCTTTGCGTACGTCATTTACCCCGTCGCTGGATGGTTCGTCAAGTTGACCGCGCTTCGCAAGATCGGCGCGGGCTTCTTCCTCTGCGTGGTGGCGTTCGGTATCAGCGCGTTCGCGCAACAGAAGATCGACGTCGCGCAGAGCGACTTTGCCGCCAAGGTCACGCCGATGGTCGCGTCGACGTCGATTGATTATCCAAAGACGATTGAATCGCTCCGCGAGATCGAGCGCAACGCCGTCGCGCGTGACATGGAGAACCTGCTCAAGGACGCTCCCGCCAACGACGCTGCGTGGCAAGACAAAATGGCGAAGACGATGTCCGTCGGCGGCATCGCGATCGCGACCGACGGTGCTCGTCACGATGCGAATTGGCCGTCGATCGCGTGGCAGTTGCTCGCCTACCTCGTGTTGACGATGGCGGAAGTGCTCGTCTCGGTCACCTGCCTTGAGTTCAGCTACACGCAGGCACCGAAGAAGATGAAGTCGTTCATCATGAGCCTGTACCTCCTCAGCGTTTCGGCAGGCAACTTCCTCACCGCGTTCGTGAACAAGTTCACGCAAGACGCCGACGGAAACTCCACGCTTGTCGGCGCGAGCTATTACTGGTTCTTCACCTATCTCATGCTCGGCGCTGCGGTCGTGTACATCTTCGTCTCGCTCTTCTATCGCGAGAAGGAATACATTCAGACTGCAGAAGACGCGCAGGCGTAAGTTGGGGTTGAACGGAACTGCCTGTGATTGAGAGGAAGCGCGAGTCGTGCGCGCTTGAGGCTTCCGTCGAGCGTGGAACCGCACTCACCCGCGAACAAACGTGCCCTGCTGCAGATCCTTGACGACGCCAGGAAACCGCAGGACGCGGTTGTGCATCGCGACGTAGACGCCCGGAGGCGAAATCTGCACCGCGGTCAATGCTTCGGTGACGTTCTGCGTTGCGTCGGTGCGGCGCATTTCGTAAGGACGCATCGCGCCCGTCAGAACGATTGCTTTTTTCGCACCGCCTTTCGAATCGAGGCGTTCGCAAATGCGGTCGCCCGTCTTCGCCAAGCGATCGGTGCCGTGCACGATCACAACACCGTCGTGATTCCGCGACATCAACTCCGCCGTATCCGCGATGAGGTCGTGATCCGCTTCGCTCATCTCGAGCGAGTCCTTGTTCATCAGCGGGACGCGGTCGATGACGACTCCGCGCAATTCAAGCGACGCAAGCAGCATGTCGAGCACGCTCACCTTGTTCGAGAGCACCCCGCCGAGTTCGTCGTAGGTCTTCTCAATGGTGCCCCCTGTTGAGATGAGGGCGATGCGGAACGGCGCGTTGTTCGAAGGATTGGACATAGCGAATGGCGCACAGAATAGGCGAAGCGTGAGGCGTGACGCGGCTCCTCGAGAGAGGAGTCACGCGAGAAGTCACACGAGGAGTCATGCGGGCCTCACGCGGGCGCCCCGCGCGGTATCGTGCGCAACGGCATGGACGCCGCTCACCTCAACTTCGCCACGCTTCGGGACGGATCGCTCGTCGAGCCCACTCTGCTCGCGCAGGCAACTCTGCTCGCGCAGGCCCCAAACGGTGCTACAGCGTCGGGCGGCACGACAACCACCGAGAGCGTTGAGCGTCTCACCGAATCGCTCGCGCGCGAGTTCGCCACACTTCCGCTGCCAAGCCTCGTGCCCGCACTGCTCCTCCTCGCGGGCGGTCTCCTGCTTCTGATCTCGGGGCGTCACCTCCTGCGCCCGGTCCTTGTCGTCACGATCATCATCGTCGGCGCGCTGCTTGGCGCGCCGATTCTCGGCGCACTCGCGCCAGACTTCGGTCGAACAACTCTTGGCCGCGTTGTATTCACCTTCGCTGGTGGATTGCTCGGCCTCATCTTTGTGGCTTCGACGTGGCGTTTGCTCTACGGATGTGCGTTCGGCGTCGTCGTTGGTTTCGCCGCGTCGTTTGTCGCACTCATCGGAATTGACGCCAAGTTCATCGATGCACGCGCACCAAACGAGAGCATCGCTGTCGCCACAGCGACTAGCCCTGAAATCTCTGCGCTTGTCGAACGCGCGCCCGCGCCCATTCGCCCGCTCATCGGATGGGCTGATGCGCGTTGGCACGCCGAGCCGCCGCAAGCGCGTACGTTTCTCGGTGCGGCCGCTGCAGGCGGCGCCTTCATCGGACTCGTCCTCGGCGCGTGGATGCCCAACGCATCCGCTGCGATTCTGACAAGCCTTGTTGGTGGCATCTTCACACTGGTCGGTGCAATACCGTTCCTCGCGCGCTTCATCGACCGCCTTGCAAGCCCAGTGCCTCCGATGGCGTGGGTTCTACTGTGGCTCGCGCTCGCGGGCCTTGGCTGGCTGATTCAAACGTGGCGCGGCGATCCAGATGAGGCAGACGATACAGGCGATGTGAAGGATGAACCAACCTCGCCCGCGCGCGCCGCAACGAAAGCCGCGCGCCACCGCGCAAAGCACCCGCACTAGCACGCGACCGCGACCTGCTAGCATCGCGCCATGGATCTCTTCACCTATCGAAACGGCGAGTTGTACGTCGAGGATCTTCCTGTCCGTCACGTGGCGGAGCAGGTCGGTACGCCGTGCTTCGTCTACTCGCGCGGAACGCTCGAAGAGCACTACGATCGCCTTGTCGCGGCATTTGCGCCGATCAATCCGCTTGTCTGCTATTCGGTGAAGAGTTGCGGCAATCTCGGCGTACTTCGCGCGCTCGCCGCGCGCGGCGCCGGCATGGACGTCGTGTCAGGCGGTGAACTCGCGCGAGCACAGGCCGCCGGCGTTCCCGCTTCCAAATGCGTCTATGCGGGTGTCGGCAAGACCGACGCAGAGATCGTCGCCGCAATCCATGCGGGCATCGGCCTTCTCAACTGCGAAAGCGAAGCGGAGTTTGAGAACATTACGCGACTCGCAGCGCAAGAAGGCACCACCGTGCGCGTCGCGCTTCGCATCAATCCCGACGTCGATCCGAAGACGCATCGCTACACATCAACTGGGAAGAAGGAAACGAAGTTCGGGGTCGATCTCGAGCGTGCGCGCCAGTTCTTCGCGCGTTACGGCCGCGATCCGCACGCGCGACTGGAGGGTCTGCACCTCCACATCGGTTCCCCGATTTACACCGTCGATCCGTACCGCGAAGCGCTCACGAAAACGGCAGCGCTCATTGATGAGCTCGCGCGCGATGGCTTCGAGATCCGCTCGATCGATCTCGGCGGCGGATTCGGCGCGGATTACGAGAGCGCACAATCGCCCCCGCTCAAGAGTTACGCCGACGCGATTCTCGAAATTGCGAAACCACTCTTTGATCGCGGGATTCGCTTCATCCTCGAGCCTGGTCGCACGATCGTCGCGAACGCTGGCATCCTCGTCCTTCGCGTGCTCTACACGAAGACCTCGGGAGACAAGCGTTTCATCATTTGCGACGCGGGCATGAACGCCCTGCTTCGCCCATCGCACTACGGAAGTTTCCATTTCATTTGGCCAGTCATGCCCGATGCAGCGCATCTTCCAACGCGGCGCGCGCTTGACCCCGGTCTCCCCAACACGCTCGCGCAAGATGTTGTTGGTCCGCTCTGCGAATCAGGCGACTTCCTGGCGCTTGATCGAATGCTGCCAACCAACATCGCGCGCGGCGATTTACTCGCGGTTTTCACAGCAGGCGCCTACGGCATGAGTATGGCGAGCCGTTACAACTCGACGCCGCTTCCCGCAGAGGTGCTCGTCGCGGGTAGTCGTGCAGAGATCGTCCGTGCGCGCGAAACGTACGCCGACTTGATGGCGCATGAACTCGAGGCGAAACCGCTGGTCATCGGTGCCACCGATGCAGCGTTCGCGGAGGCTGCCCGATGATTCTCTTCACAAGCGACCTTCTCTTCGGAAGCAAGATTCTCGGCGCCGCGAAATTCGCTGGTTTGCGCGGCCAAGGTGTTCGCAACCGCGCAGGTTTCGCGCAGCACGCGGCACTCGCATCGCACTACTTTCTCGATCTTGAAGCGGAACTCGCGGAAGGTGAGTCGCCGGAAGAACTCCTTGATGCGGCACTCGGACATCCTCATCTCGCGGTGTATGTCTTCGCAGGGCACGTACACGCCGACAAACTGCGCGCCGCGCAAGCGAAACTCGCTGCGGCCTCTGCGAAGTTGCGAGGCGAGACGAGTGATCAAACCATGGGCGATCAAACTACGAGTGATCCGGCCGTGAGCGCGCCCGTTGCCTCGCGTGAAGTGCACTCACGTGGCTCGCTCGCGTCGCGACTCCCGCTGATTTTGCCCCCGCGCACGGTGGAGAACGCCTGATGGTCGGCCGCGAGAAAGACGGAATCTGGATCACGCTCAAAGAGGAGATTCACGCCGCGCCCGCGGAGGTTGCGTCTTGCATTTCGAGTGCTGCAGGCTTCTGCCGCTGGCTCGCGGTCGGATGCGACATCACAGTGGATGATCGCGGCGCTCGGGATGATCGCGGCGCTCGGGATGATCGCAACGCTGCGGACGATCGCAGCTCCGGCGAGAGTGGCCACGCTCGTGATCGCCACGAAGATTCCTCAGGCGAGCGCGCACTGCTCTCGATTGCCTGGGATCGCGCGTGGAATCACACGACTGAAGCGCTGATTCTCGAACATGACATCGCCGCTGTCGCCGACGGCTGCGCACGCATCAAGTTCGAATGGTTCCCTTCGCCAGTCGATGACACGCCAGTTCCGATCGAGATCGTCGTCGCGCCACTCGCCGAGCGCGGCGACGGAACCGCGGGCGCCCGCGTGATCCTGCGCCATGGCCCATTCGCCGAAGAAACCGACAACCTGCTGTTCATGGCCGACAGCGCGGAAAGTTGGCGCTGGTATCTCTGCAATTTGCGCAGCGTGCTTGAGGCGAAACACGACATGCGCGCCGTGCGTCCGCTCTGAACAAGCACGTTTTTCCCGCGGTTCGCGCCACTTCCGTTCTCTATACTGCGCGGCCCATGTTCGAGAACCTCTCTGAACGCCTTTCATCTGCCTTCCGCAACCTCTCCGGCCGCGGCACGATTTCTGAATCGAACGTCCAAGAGGCGCTCACCGAAATTGAAACCGCGCTCCTCGAGGCGGATGTCGAGCTTGGCATCGCGAAACAGTTTTGCGCCGATGTCATGTCGAAAGCGAAAGGCCGCGAAGTCACGAAGAGCTTGAAGCCAGGACAAGAACTCGTCGGCATCGTGCACGATGAACTTGTGGCGCTCATGGCTCCGACGGGCGAGCAAGAAGGATCGAAACTCTTCCTCGTCGATCCCGCGCCGACCATCATCATGATGTGCGGCCTGCAGGGCTCCGGAAAGACGACCACCTGCGGAAAACTCGCGGCGTATCTCAAGAAGGCTGGCCGCTCATGCCTTGTCGCTGCCGCCGATTTGCAACGCCCCGCTGCTGTTGAGCAGCTTCAACAAGTGGTCGAAGGCGTCGCCGCAAATGCGAAGGGCAGTTCGAAGATCGAGTTCTATGGCGAACCTGACAAGTGCGCCGAATACGGCAAGGCCGTGAACGCCGCGATTGGCGTCTGTCGCCGCGCGGTGGAGAAGGCGCGCGCGGAACGCTTCGATGTCGTGATTCTCGACACGGCAGGCCGTCTGCACGTCAACGACGAGCTTATGAAGGAACTCGAGGGCGTGCGCATGGCCGTGCAGCCTCACCAGATTCTGCTCGTCGTCGATGCGATGACCGGACAAGACGCCGTGCGCAGCGCGAAGGCTTTTCACGATCGTCTTGCGATCGACGGCGTCATCCTCACGAAACTCGACAGCGACACGCGCGGCGGCGCAGCGCTCACCGTGCGCAAAGTGACGGGCGCACCGATCAAGTTCCTCGGAACCGGCGAGAAGTTCGACGCGCTCGATGAGTTCAGCCCGAAGCGCATGGCGGGCCGCATCCTCGGCATGGGCGATGTGGTCGCACTCGTCGAGAAGGCACGCGAAGAGGTCAGCGACGAAGAAGCCGAGAAAATGGCCGCGAAACTCGCGAAGGGCCAACTCACCATGGACGACTTCCTCGCGCAAATGAAGTCGCTGCGCCGCATGGGGCCAATGAAGCAACTGCTTGGTCTCCTGCCCGGCGTTGGAAGCGCGCTCAAGGACGTCAACATCGACGACAAGCAATTCGATCGACTCGAAGGCATGGTCCACTCGATGACGGCCGAAGAGCGCAAGAACCTCAAGCTCTTCAACAAAGGCCGCGCACGCCGCATCGCGACCGGATCTGGGACGACGCCCAACGAAGTCAATCGCTTGGTGACGCAGTTTGAGACCGTACAAAAAATGACCGCAAGTCTTGCATCCGGCGGCATGGGCGATCGCATCAAGGCCGCGAAAGAAATGGCCAAGTCGGGCGGAATGCCTGGCATGCCAGGAATGCCAGGCATGGGCGGATTCCCGGGCTTCTCGCTCAAGGGTTCAAGCGCCACGCAGTCGATCAAGTCGAAGTTCAAACAGCGCAAGAAGTGAGCACCG
>JAIYCA010000425.1 GCA_027488265.1 Planctomycetaceae bacterium | reverse complement strand
TTCTCCGCCAGCATGCGGTGCTCACCGCACAAACTTCACGGAACCCCACCAACGCGGATCGTGCATGTCGATCTGCCATTGCGGCGTCCACACCCAGTTGTCTTCGGGCTTTCCAGCGACTTTCTCGTAGCGCGGCTTCGCGCGTTCATCCGCGGTGGGCGGCACTTGCTTGAAGTGATCGTTGATGGGTTTTTCCGCGGCTTTGGGCGCGGTTTTCCCTTCCCAGTTGTGTTGCCACTGCACGCGCGAGAAATTCACGCGCCACGTTTCGCCGTCCTTCGGAACCGCGGCGCCGCGTTGCTTCTCGCCAAACCCAGGCTTGTCCCACGCGGGCGGCTTGAACGCGTTCCACGGAATCGCCCACTCAAGCGTCCATCCCGTGTCGGTATCGGTCGGATCATCAACGCTGCCCTGTACAGCGATCGCAGTCTTCAAACCCTCGGCGTTCCAACCATGCTCCGCGGGGCCATCTTCCTTGTAGCGGCGATACAAAAACAGGTCGAAAATCGTGCCGTAGACGTTCACTTCGAGTTCGTAGTACTCGCGCGTGTCGCCATCAGGATCGATGAAGACCTCAAAGTCATTGTCACGAAACACGATGTCGTCGTGGTTCTTCAGCGTGGCCCAAACGTGCGGGTCCTTCAGCTCGGCCGCGATGTAGAAATACTCGCTGTCCCAGAGCATCTTGGCGCGCGTCTTGTAGCGCGGCGCTGGAAGTGCAGGTCCTTGAATGTCGAGGAACTCATCGGTCCACGGCGCCAACGCCCACGCGGCGTCGTCAAGCTTTCCATCGAGTTTCGGCGCGGCTTTCGCAAACTTCGCGTCGTACGACTTCGGTGCGTACAGCGGCTTCTGCGGCGTCGCGTCGCCTGCGGGCGGCGTGAATTGCGCGGGCGCGGCGGGCTTCACGTCGGGCTTCTCGGCAGGTGGTACAAGTTGCGGCGGGTTCTCGACCGTCGATCCATGGGCGAGAAGCGCGGAAGCGCAAAGCGCAGCGGAAAGGAGCGCGTGGGGCATCATGCCGCGCAGCGTAGCGGAGCCGCGCAATATGGCGCTCTCTCGCTCGCCCACTTTGATTTTGGCCCATTTTCCGCCACACTCGCGCCATGCCGTCCCGCCCTGCTCGTGCCCTTCCGATGCTGCTCGCCGCGACCTGCGTTGGTGCATCCGTCACCCCCGCGCTCGCCGAGAAGACGCACTTCACCTACCTCTGGCATCTCGAGCAGCCGATCTACTGGCCCGATCGCCAAGTTGGATCGCAAAGATACGAGCGCGCGTGGCAATCGATTCTGCGCAAGGACGCGGGCGCCACGAACCCTGAGAACGACCTCCGCATGATCTTCGGCATCGACGATCGCGTGGCCGCGTACCAGTACCGACCGCGCGACTGCGTGAGCTCGATTTCGTGGGCAAGCGAAGCGGGCGCGCAGGTCTCGTTCTCCGGCGGACTCATCGCGAACATCCAGTCGTTTGCCGAAGCAGGCGGACAACTCGGGTACTCAACGACTTGGTATTCGCCGTGGCGCGAGTCGCGCAACTGGCAGACAAACACGCCCGGCGCCGACTTCCCGCGCATGGATGTCGTGATGTTTTCGTTCCACCACGCGCTGCTGCCATTGATCGACGGCGACGCGATTCGCAAGGAACTCGCGATCTACAAGGAGATCTACCCACAAGCGTGGGGCGCGACGCCTGCAGTTTCGAAGGGGTTCTTCCCAAGCGAAATGGCGTTTTCGACGCGCATCATTCCGTATCTCGCGGAGGCGGGCATCGATTGGACGTTTGTGTCGGGCGAGAAAATCTCGCGTGCGTGCGCTGATTTCCCCGTCGTGTACGGCTCGGGCGGCATCAACTGCGATCCGCCGAACAAGGCCGATCAACTGAACCCTGCGCAGACGAACTACCGCCGCATTTCGATCTCGCGCGGCTGCGGCCCCGCCGAGGCCGTGCCGTTTGCGTTCACGCCGCATCGCGCGAAGTACGTGAACCCCGAAACGGGCGTCGAGAGTTTCGTCACCGTCGTCCCCTGCTCACAGCATCTTGGTTGGCTTGATGGGTACAACCCAATGAGCGTCGGCGAACTCGGCGCGCTCGAACCCTACAACAACCCGAGTCGTCCGATGCTCGTCGTGCTCGCACACGACGGCGACAACGCGTGGGGCGGCGGCTACTCGTACTACATGGAGGCCGTGCCGAATTTCGTCTCGACGGCGGAAGGTCAAGGTTACAAGTCGACGGTTGTACAGAAGTATCTGAACGATCACCCCGTTCCTGCGGGCGATGTCGTGCATGTCGAAGATGGCGCGTGGGTGAACGCCGACGGCGACTTCGGCGCACCGCAATTCCTCAACTGGAATTGGCCGCCGGTGCTGGCGAACGGCGTCATCGATGTGGCCAACGGCTGGGCCGAAGACGTGCGCAACTGGGCGGTCATCACGGCCGCGCAGAACTACGTCTCGACCGCGGAGCAGATTCATGCAGGCCAAGGTCTTCCCGTGCGCACGGCGCAAATCATGTCGCCGAATGCGTCGAGCCGCGCGAGCGAACGCGCGTGGCACTTCTTCCTCGGCAGTCTGAACTCGGGCTACATGTACTACGGCACAAGCCTCGACATGGAAGTCAAGCCGACGGTCGCATGCAACGAAGCGATTGCTGAAGCCAACGCTGTCATCGGCGCAGGCACCGCCGATCAAACTGCGCCGACCATTTGGGCGCCGCAGCGGTTTCCGTGGAATCCTGGCTCCACGAATTTCGGCCCGATGTACGGCTACCAGCAGTATCAGTCGAATGGCGATTTCAAAGTGTGGACGTTTGTGCACGA
>JAIYCA010000329.1 GCA_027488265.1 Planctomycetaceae bacterium | reverse complement strand
TGGGTACGCGGTGCCACACGGATTCGACGGCGAATTCCACACGATACCCACGGTGCGCGGCGTGATTGCTGCGGCAAGCGCTTCTGGCGTCACGCGGAATCCGTTCGCAACCGTGCCCGCAACCTCGACGCACTTTGCGCCGGCCAACTCGATCAGCGGCTTGTACGAAACCCACGCCGGCGTCGGCAACAGAACTTCATCACCGCGGCCTGGCTCGACGATCGCTTGCAAGGCCATGTAAATCGCGTGCTTCGCGCCGACCGTCACCGTGACTTGTTCAAACGAAGTCTCGACGCCGTTCTCGACCGTGAGTTTGCGCGCGATTGCCTCGCGTGCGGCCTTGTCACCGGGCGTTGGCGCGTACTTCGTCATGCCCTTCTCAAGCGCGGCAATGGCGACGCGCTTGATGTTCTCCGGTGTATCAAAGTCGGGTTCGCCCATGGCGAACGCGATCACGTCGTGACCCTTCGCGCGCGCGGCGGCGGCCTTTGCACCAACTGCGAGCGTTGCGCTCTCAGCCATCGAGGCGATACGCGAAGAGACGAACATCGGACGAACTGCGTCGGCGGTCATCATGCGGGAAATGTAGTGGAACCATGCGCGCACGGCGTGGGATTCCCCCGCTACACTCTCCGCCCCTATGCACTATGACGCTCACCAACCGGTGATCAACGAACTTGAGGCGCGGATTTTGACGCTCCGCGACTCTCTTTAACTACGATCAAAAACTGAAGGAGCGCGCGGCGTACGACGACCGCATGAACGCGCCTGAATTCTGGAACGACCCGAAGCAAGCGCAGAAGGTGATCGCCGAAAGCAAGATCATCCGCGCGCAGGTCGAGCCGCTCGAAGACGCGATTCGCCTGCTCGATGACGCGACGGTTGGCTACGAACTCGCGAAAGAAGCAGGCGACTCCGACATGTTGGCGGAAGTCGACGAGACACTCTTCGGGCTGCAATCGAAGATGGACAAGATTGAGCAGCAATCGCTGCTCTCTGGGAAGCACGATCACCGCAACTGCTTCGTCGCGATTCAGGCGGGCGCAGGCGGTACCGAGGCGGAAGATTGGGCGGGCATGCTTGAGCGCATGTACCTCTACTACTTCCAAGAAATGGGCTGGAAACTCGAGGAAATCTCGCGTTCGCTCGGGCCTGAAGCGGGCATTTCCGAAGTGTCGTATCGCATCATTGGTCCGTTTGCGTATGGCTACATGAATTGCGAGCGTGGAACCCATCGCCTCGCGCGCGTGTCGCCGTTTAACGCCGAAGGTAAGCGCCAAACGAGTTTCGCAACCGTCGACGTCACGCCTGAATTCGAGCACGGCGATCTCGTGATTCCCGACAAGGATCTCGAAATCGTCGCCTTCGTGCGCGCGTCGGGTCCTGGTGGCCAGAACGTCAACAAGGTTGCTTCCGCGATTCGCGTGACACACCTTCCGACGGGCATCCAAGTCGTCGCGAGCACCTATCGCGATCAGCCGCAGAACAAGGCTCAGGCACTCGCGGTTCTTCAGGCGAAACTCGAGCAACTCGAAGAAGAACGCCGCGCTGCGGAACTCACCGCTGCCACCGGCGGCAAAGTTTCGCGCGACTGGGGCAACCAAATCCGCTCGTACGTCTTCTACGACAATCGCGTGAAGGATCACCGCACCGGCCACGAAACGGGCAATCCACAGCACGTGCTCGACGGTCACATCGCGGACTTCATCGACGCAGAACTCAAGCGCCGACGCGCGGAGCGCGGCTGATGCCACGGTCGGGCGCCGCCTTCGCAGGCTCGCCCGATGCGACCGCGCCCGGGCTCTCCGTGCGCGGTGTCTCGTTTGAACGGCGAGACGGCACGCGGGCAGTTCCGGTTTTGCAGCAGGTTTCGTTTGAGATTCCACGCGGGCGTCTTGTCGCGCTCGTTGGTCCTTCGGGCGCTGGGAAGAGCACACTGCTCTCGTTGCTCGCGGGTTTCGAGCGCCCAACGAGCGGAAGCATCGCGTTTGGCGGAGTGGATTGGGCCCCGCTTTCACCGTGCGAACGCGCGGTTGGCATGAGTTTCGACGACGCAGCGCTGCACGAACATCTTTCGGTTGCGATGAACGTCGATAGCGCGGCTCTTCCCCGCGGCGAACCCGCCGATCGTCGTCGCGACCGCGTGACGAGCTTGCTCCGATCGCTCGGAATCGCGCATCTCGCGGATCGCCGCCCTGCCGCGCTCTCTGCCGGGGAACGTCGGCGCGTCGCGATCGCGCGCGTCTTCATTCGTTCACCACAACTGGTGCTGCTCGATGAGCCATTCGCGAATTTGGACCGCGCGAATCGCTTCACCGTGCGGCAGATGGTGCGGGAATTACAGCGTTCGACCAACGCAACGACGATCGTGGTTACGCACGATCCAACGGACGCGCTGGCCATCGCGGATGATCTCCTCGTACTCGTGCGCGGCGAAGTGCGCGCGTTCGGACCAGCCGGTGCCATCGCCGATCGCCCGCCTGATCTTGAAGTCGCGCAGCTCGTCGATGACCTCGGCATGCACGTCCTCGAAATCGCAGCCAATGGCGTGTGCACCGACGCACGCATTTCGGAAAAACTCGTGCTCGAACTCGCCGAGCGCCGCGCGCGCGCACGTGTCGAGACCCCAACGCTCGTTGGCATGCGTCCGTGGCAGATTCGCGTTGGTGCGCCGACCGAACCATCCATCGAACTCGACGCAAAACTCCTCGCATGCGAACCCGCGGGGCTCTTCGCCGATCTGATCGCGCTCCGCAGTGATGGTCGAACGCTCCGCGCGCGCGTACCTCGCGTAAACGCGCAGGAATTGCCGATCGGCTCGCGCGTCGCCTTCCACATCCACGAACGCGAGGCGCAGTTCTTCGCGGGTCCGTGGCCGGGTCGGCAATTGGATTGACGTCATCGAGCGCGCGAGCCGCGCATGAATGGAGAAGCTCTTCGCACATCCGGAACGAGTGTGTCGCTTCAAGTATGGTTCCGTTTCAATGGACGGAATCCGCGCCCACACGCCCCCCGGCTCACTTGACTCACTTCCACTGATCTCGCTTTCTCGGCACGTCGCGGGCGATGCGACGGAAGGAACACGCCGCGAGTGGCTCGCGACCACAGGCTTCGGCGACTACGCGCTCGGCACCACGTCACTCATCGCAACGCGTCGCTACCACGGCCTTCTCATCGGTGCGATGCGCGCACCCATCGGCCGACGCATGCTCGTACCCTTCGTCGATGAAGACGTATCGATCGGTTCCCATCGCGTGACGCTTGGCGCGCGACGATGGTCGGATGGCTCGCTCGATCCGGACGGCCATCGAGCAATCACAGGCTTTGTGCTCGAAGGTTCCACGCCAACGTGGACGTATGAAATCGGCCCCGCGCGACTTGAGAAGCGACTCGTGATGTTGCGCGATCATCGCGCGATGGCGCTCGTCTGGACGTTGGTCGACGCGCCGGAGCCGATCTCTATCGACGCGCGGATTTTCGTCGAGCATCGCGGACAACACCAACTGGATCCGGACGCGTCATGGCTCCCCGAAACGACGCCCATCGAAGGTGGCATGCGCATCCTGCTGCCTCAGAACCGTTTCGCCGCCACGCCGACCGAACTCTTCGTCGCCGGATTGGGCGCTGCCTACACGCCCGCAGCAAACTGGTGGCGCCGGCATCTACTCTCCGAAGAGCGCGCGCGCGGCTACGACGCGCTTGGCTCTGCATGCCACGCATTAACCGCGTCACTCACGCTTGCACCACGTGCATCTGCGGCGCTCGTCATCGGGCTTTCACCTTCGATTCTCGCGGAAATTCCGCATGCTGAGGCGATCTTGGCGTGTGAACGCACGCGTCAATCCGCCTTGCTCCACCAAGCGCACGCGGAAGATGCGCCGACCGAATTGCGTTCGCTCGTTCTCGCAGCCGACGCGTTCATCGTGGCGCGCCGACGATCCGACGGCCGCGAAGGACG
>JAIYCA010000389.1 GCA_027488265.1 Planctomycetaceae bacterium | reverse complement strand
TGCTTCGCGAGTTCGTAGCCCGCGTCGGCGTGACGGAACACGCCCATCATCGGGTCGTTCGTCAAGACGCGCTCGATGCGCGCGGCGGCTTCGTCGGTGCCATCGGCAACGATCACCTGTCCCGCGTGCTGCGAGAAGCCGATGCCGACGCCGCCACCGTGGTGGAAGCTCGTCCAGCTCGCGCCGCTCGCAGTGTTCACCGCGAAATTGAGAATCGCCCAGTCGCTCACCGCGTCGGTGCCGTCGAGCATCGCCTCGGTTTCGCGGTTCGGGCTCGCAACGCTGCCGCAATCGAGGTGGTCGCGGCCGATCACGATCGGCGCCTTCACCTTGCCGCTGCGCACGAGTTCGTTGAAGAGCAAGCCCGCCTTGTGTCGTTCGCCAAGACCGAGCCAGCAAATGCGCGCGGGCAGACCTTGGAACGCAATGCGCTCGCCCGCCATCGTGATCCAACGGCGCAGCGACGCATCGTGCGGGAACAACTTCAAAATCGCCTCGTCGGTCACCTTGATATCCGCCGGATCGCCCGACAGCGCGACCCAGCGGAACGGCCCGCGGCCCGTGCAGAACTGCGGCCGAATGTACGCGGGCACAAAGCCAGGGAACGCGAACGCATCGGCGAAGCCGTGGTCGAGCGCGCGCTGGCGGATGTTGTTGCCGTAGTCGAAGACCTTCGAACCTTTGTGCAGGAATCCGACCATCAAGCGCACGTGCTCTTCCATCGAAGCGCACGCGAGTTCTTGATACTCCGCGGGATTCTGTTCGCGCAGGATGTCGGCGCTCTCACGCGACATGTCGGCGGGGTAGTAGCCCTCGAGCGGATCGTGCGCGCTCGTCTGATCGGTGAGCGTCTCAGGCACAATGCCGCGCTCATCGAGACGTCGCAAGAGATCCACGATGTTTCCGAGCCAACCAACGGAAATGCCGTTGTTCTTGCCTTCTTTCGCTTCGGCGGTGAGCGCGAGCGCGCGATCAATCGCCGTATCGAGATCTTCGTGCATCTCATCGAGATAGCGGTCGTGGATGCGCTTCTCGAGGCGCTCGCGGCAGATATCAGCGATGAGGCACGTGCCTTCATTCATCGTGATCGCGAGTGGTTGCGCGCCACCCATGCCGCCGCAGCCGCCGGTCACATTCAACGTGCCGCGCAGCGAGCCGCCGAAATGCTGGCGCGCGCACTCGGCGAACGTTTCATACGTGCCTTGCAAAATGCCTTGCGTACCGATGTAAATCCACGAGCCCGCCGTCATCTGCCCGAACATCATCAGGCCCTTCGCGGCGAGTTCGTCGAACTTCGCCTGCGTCGCCCAGTGCGGCACGAGATTCGAGTTTGCAATCAGAACGCGCGGCGAATCCTTCGTCGTGCGCACGATGCCGACGGGCTTGCCGCTTTGAACGAGGAGCGTCTCGTCGGGCGCAAGCTTCTTCAGGCTCGCGATGATCGCGTCGAAGCACTCCCAGTTGCGCGCGGCTTGGCCACGGCCGCCGTAGACGACGAGGTTTTCTGGACGCTCGGCGACCTCAGGGTCGAGGTTGTTCATCAACATGCGCATCGCGGCTTCGGCAGCCCACGATGAGCACGTGCGTTCGTTGCCGCGCGGCGCGCGAATGATGCGAGCTGTCGTGGTATCAGTCGTAGTTTCGCTGGGAGTCGCCATCGTCATGGCGGCGAGTGTAGCCCGACGCGCGGTTCCTTACGAAACGGAAAACGCGCCTGATGCGATCAGCACTTCGAGTGCACGAATATCGGGGCTCGGCGCGCGGTCGCGGTCGAGTTTCTTTACCTGCGAACGCACGACTGCGTGCGCCTTTTCAACGCCCGCGCCCGACTTCAGCGGCCGATGCGCTTCGAGCGCTTCGGCCATCACGAGCAGTTCGATCGCGATCACCGAACGCAAGAGCGACACGCAGCGCGTCGCTTTCAGCGCACTCGTGGCGCCCATGCTGTTGTAGTCCTCGATGCCCGCGCTCGTTGGAATGTTCGTCACGCTTGCGGGGTTTGCGAGCGTTGCGATTTCATTCACGCACGCCGCCGCCGCGTACTGCGGAATCATCAGGCCCGAATCGACGCCAGGATCGGTCGCGAGATAGGGCTTCAGTCCGACGAAGTGGTCGAAGCCCGACACAACCCAGAACGTGCGGCGCTCGGAAATGCCAGCGACGTGCGAACACGCAATCGCGAGAAGATCGAGCGCGATCGCGAGCGGCATACCGTGGAAATTTCCGCCGGAAACGATGTCGCCCGCGCCCGCGGTTGCGCCAGCGAACACCAGCGGATTGTCGGTCACCGCGCCGAGTTCGCGCGCGACGGTGCCTTCGACGTAGCGGAACGCATCAAGCGCGGCGCCGAGCACCTGCGGCATTGCGCGCAGCGAGTAGGGGTCTTGCACGCGCGGATCGTTCTCTGCGTGCGATGGAAGAATCGTGCTTCCCGCGAGAAGTCCGCGGAGTCGCGCGGCGACCTCGATTTGTCCAGGTTGTCGGCGCGCGTCGTGAATGCGCGCATCGAGGAACGCGTCGGTCGCCTTCGCGGCATCGATCGACATCGCCGCAGCGGCGATCGCTGCATCAAACGCGTTGTGAAAATCGTGGCAAAGCAGCGCGCCCGTCGCGCACATCAAGTGCGTGCCGTTGAGAAGCGCGAGACCTTCCTTCTCCTCAAGTTCAAGCGGCGGGAAGCCGTAACTCTTCGTGACCCACGCGGCCGGTTCAATCGTGCCGCCGTTTGGTCCGGGGCGCTTGCCGCCGCCCTTTCCATCATGCCAACATTCGCCTTCACCAAGCAGCACCAACGCTGCGTGCGCGAGCGGCGCGAGATCGCCGGACGCGCCGACCGAGCCGCGCGACGGAATCGCTGGATCGACGTGCGCGTTGATGAGATCGATGATGCGCTCGAGCGTTTCGATGCGAATGCCCGACTTGCCGCGCGCGAGGCTCGCGGCGAGTACGACCATCAGCGCGCGGGAAACTTCGCGGGGGAGCGGTTCGCCGACACCCGCCGCGTGCGAACGAATGATGTTCCGCTGCAATTCACAGGCGCGCTCGTGCGGGATGCGCACGCGCGACAAACTGCCGAAACCGGTGTTGAGCCCGTACACGGCCTTCCCGCTTTGCAGCGCCGTGTTGACAACCGCGCGCGAACGGATCACCGCCTCGCGTGCGACAGGCGCGAGCGTGAGGCGAACAGGAGCCGAAATCGTTGCGCGCGCGATCCGCGCGACATCGCGAATCGAGAGCGGCGAGCCGTCGAGGACGACCATGTCGGCGGAGGCAGGTTGGCCAGTGGAGGCAGCGGATGGCAGAGACATGAGGAGGCGGTTTGAGGGGAAGCCGTTCGAGCGCCAACGCGGTGCGTGCGAGCAACGTGTGCAGCGCTCCCGAGTCAGGTGGGAAAGGTCGGAATATACGGATTCTGAAGAACGGATTCCCGCCACTGAATCTTCGGATTCTGAAGAGTCATGGGTCGCGCCCTTGCGGAGTTTCGCCGCACGACGCACAATCGGCGCATGTCGCTCGACCGAGCTGTTCCGAACAACACCGTCGCCCAAGATCGTCCCGTTCTGCGTGCGTTCGCGCTTCCCGTTGGGATCGTCGCGGCTGTGTTCCTCTTCGCAGCGGTCGTTCCGTTTTGGACGAGTTTGCGCGGCGTTGCAGGGCCAACCGTGATGGACAGCGAGCGCCCGATGTTCGCCGCGATCGCGACGGTGCTTGCGTTCGCGGGCGCGACGGTGGTCGCGATCGTCGTCGCGCGCATCGTGAACGCGGTCGTCGGCACGTTCGTCCTTGGCTGCGGCGTTGCCTACCTCGCGATGCGCGGTGGTGCGGCGCCAGATCTGGCGTTTGGCGGCACGAACCTCACGCATGCCGCGATCGAGTGCGGCGTGTGGGCGGTGCTCGTCGCCGCGGCTTCGTGGGCGATCTATCGCTTCGGTGGTCGACTTCCCGACTACCCGCTGACGGGCGAAGAGGAAGTCGACTCGGCGACAGGTCCGATGGCGCGACGTGCGTGGTTTGCGGGCGCGGCAGCGGTGGGAGTCGCGTGGCTCGCGGCCGTCACCGACACAAAGGGTCAAGCGATTGGCGCAGCCACGCTCGGCGCGTTCGCCGCGGGTTTTGTCGCGCGCAGCATCGCGCGTTCGACGCAGCCGGTTTTCGTCGCAGCCGCGACAGTGGCCGCCTTCGCCGCAACGCTCGGCTACATCGCGTTTGCCGTGCAAGGCGATCTTGCTGTCGGACTGATCGATGGCAGTTTCCCGCGTCTCCTTCGCATCATGCCGATCGATGCTGCCGCGGGAGCGCTCGCGGGAACAGCGATGGGTATCGGTTTCGCGCGCAGTTTCGCGGGGCCAGTCGAAGAATAAGTGCGAGTGAGCGCGAGTGAGCGCAGCGTTCGCGTTTGAACCCATGATGTGCACGAGCGATGCGTTCGCCGCTACGCTGCGCGGCTTATGACTTCTGCCACCTCGTCGCCGTCTGCCTGGTCGCCTTCCGCCACCTCGCTTCTCGTCACCGGCACCATCGGTATCGACACCGTCGAAACGCCGTCCGCGCGCGCCGAGCGCGTGCTTGGTGGAAGTGCCGCGTACTTCGCTGCAGCGGCGAGTCGCCTTGGACCAGTTCGGCTTGTCGGCGTGGTGGGCGACGATTGGCCCGCGCATCACCGCACGATTCTCGAGGGTCTTCCTGGCGTCGATCTCCGCGGACTCGAAATGCGCGCGGGCGGTAAGACCTTCGCGTGGGGCGGCAAGTACCTCGCCAACATGAATGAGCGCGAGACGCTCTTCACCGAACTCGGTGTCGTCGCCGACGCGCCGCCGAAGGTGCCGACGGCATTCCACGATAGTGGCCTCGTCTTCCTCGGAAACACGCACCCCGCGGTGCAGATTGGCTTGCTTGAGCAAGTTCCGAATCGAACGCTCGCCGTCGCCGACACGATGGATCTCTGGATCAACATCGCCCACGACGAACTCGTGCATCTCCTCTCGAAGGTCGACGGCATCGTCCTCAACGATTCCGAAGCGATGCACCTCACGGGCATTCGCAACGCGGTCACGGCAGGGCGTCGCATCCTTGGCTACGGGCCGAAGTTTGCCGTCGTGAAGAAGGGTGAGCACGGCGCAGTCCTCGTCCATCGTGATGGCGTCGCGGTGGTGCCGGCGTTCCCAGCCGAGGAAGACATGGTCATCGATCCAACGGGCGCCGGTGACACGTTTGCCGGTGGTTTCATGGCGCATCTCGCGCGCACGGGTCGCACCGATCTTGAAACGCTGCAAGCCGCGCTTTCGTGGGGAACCGTGATGGCGAGTTTCACGATTTCGTCGTTCTCGCTCGACGCTGTTGCACGCGCGACGGCGAAGGACCTCGACGAACGCTATCGCCGATTCGCAGCGGTCGCGCGCGTCTGACGTGCGGTTTGCCGTCGCGTTACCCTGCGCGAATGACCTTCGTCCGTCCGCTTCATCGCGTTGCCGCCACGCTCGCGGCAGTTGCATGCACGCTTGTCACCCACGCGCAAACCTACACGCCGATCCGTGAACTCAACGGCGGTCCGCTTGTGCAACGCATGCAGAGTGCGTTGAAGGGGATCGGCGATGGTGGAACCGTCAGTGATGTGCGATTCGAGCCTCTCGCGGGCGAAATCTGGTTTGCGCAAGACGGTTGGAAGACGCTGGATCTCGCGACGGGCGAAGTGAAGCCAGCGCCGGGCGAGCCGCCTGCCTCTGCCGAAGCGGCGCGTGATCGTCGCGAGGGTCGCGAGCGCCGACCTGCGCGCGGACGGCAGTTCACAAGCGAACCGAGCCCGAACGGCGAGTGGACCGCGCAAAGCGAAGGCGGCAATCTCTTCCTCGTGCCAAAGTCGGGTGATCGCGTGCAAGTCACGCGCGACGGGAACGACAACCTCAAGTACGGCCAAGCATCGTGGGTGTACGGCGAAGAACTCGATCAAACGACGGCGATGTGGTGGTCGCCTGATTCAAAGCGCCTCGCGTTCTATCGCTTCGATGAATCGAAGGTCCAAGACTTCTACATCCTCGGCGGTTGGACCGAAACGAATACGCGCGTCATCAGCGAGGCGTATCCGAAACCGGGCCAGCCAAATCCAACGGCGGCGCTGCTTGTCTACGACCTTGAAAGCGGCAAGACCGTCGAGATCGACGCGCTGAGCGAAGCGTCGGGCGCGCTGCCGCATCCTGCCGAGTACTACCTCTTCAACGTGCGATGGACGCCCGATGGCAGCGAGTTGCTGTATTCGCGCACGCCGCGGCGACAAGATGTCCTGCACGTACTCGCGGCCAATCCTGAGTCGGGCAAGTCGCGCTTGGTCGTCGAGGAGAAGCAATCGACCTGGCAAGAGAACCGCCCCGACATGCGCTTCTTCGAAGATGGAAAGCGCTTCCTTTGGGAGACCGAAGAAACGGGCTTCAAGCACTACGAATTGCGATCGCTTGATGGATCGTTGCTCGCGACGGTCACGCAAGGTCCGTGGCCAGTCGAGTCGATCGTGCGTGTGGATGAAGAGCGCGAAGAGGTTTGGTTCACGGCGTGGAGTGCACCAGTTGCGGTGCGCCAGCAGTTGCACGTCGCGCGGTTCGATGGAACAAACGCGCGTCGCGTGACGAGCGAAGAGTTTCACCACAGCGATTTTCAAATCGCGCCCGATGGATCGTTCGTGGTCGCAGCAGCGGAAACAACGACAGCGCCGCGACATACGGTCGTTTACAAGGTGGAAAACAAGTCCGGCAGTGAAGCGGATCGCACGACCGCGCCGTTCGCGACGCTTGGCGCAGGCAACGTGAAGGGCTTCAAAACCCACGAGTTGACGCCGAGCGAACTCTTCACATGCAAGGCTGCCGACGGCGTGACGGAACTCTACGGAAAGCTGCATTTCCCGCCGAGATTCGATCCCTCAAAGAAGTACCCGCTCATCGTTGAAACCTACGGCGGGCCGGCGGTGAAGTTGGTCACCGATCGCTTTGAAGCGGGAGATGCGGTGGCGGCGCTCGGATTCATTCTGATGACGGTCGACAACCGCGGAACACCGGGTCGTGGAAAGGCGTTCACGAGCGCGGCGTACATGAAACTCGGCGTGGTCGACGCCGACGATCAAGCGGCGGCGGTGACGCATCTCGTTGCGACGCGGCCCTACATCGATGGCGCGCGCGTCGGAATCACCGGACACAGTTATGGCGGCTACATGAGCGCGATCTGTGCGATTCGTCATACAGAAGTCTTCGCAGCCGCGGTCGCCGGTGCGCCGCCCACCGATTGGCGGCAGTACGACACGATTTACACCGAGCGCTACATGCGCACGCCGCAGGAAAATCCCGAGGGCTACGACGCCGGAAGTTGCATCAAACAGGCTGCGAAACTCAAGGGGAAACTCCTGCTCCTGCACGGCATGATGGATGACAACGTGCATCCCAACAACACGTTTGAACTCGCAAACGCGCTGCAAGCGATCAACCGGCCATTCTCGATGATGCTCTTTCCCAATTCGGATCACGGCATTCGAAGCCAGTCGGTTGAGAGTGTGAAGTGGTCGTTCTTTGTCGAAGCACTTGCGCCTGTCGCGCCCGAGTGGCCAACGAAGTCCGCCGCGGCTGAGGCGTCGAGCGCGCCAGTCGCGCCCGCAACAGAGGGAGGTACGCGATGAGCCCTGGTGAACGCACACTGCCGCCCGATCGATCACACGTCGCGACGGAGCAGCGCCACGATGAATCGCGCGCGCTCGACAGGCTCGACACCGACGACATCGTGTTGTTGCTTGCGCGTGACCAACGTCGCGCGGTCGAGTCGGTGGAGCGCGCTGCGGAAGAGATCGCGCGATTTGCTGATGCGGCCGCTGCGTCGCTCGCGCGTGGCGGGCGACTGGTGTACGCAGGTGCCGGCACGAGCGGTCGACTCGGCGTACTCGACGCAAGCGAATGTCCGCCGACATTCCGAAGTGATCCCGCGCAAGTCGTCGGAATCATTGCGGGCGGCGACGGTGCGCTGCGTCGCTCGAGCGAAGGACGCGAAGATGAGGAGGAGGGGGTCGCAGAAGAGTTCACGCGGATTTCGCTCGATGCGCGCGATTGCTTTCTTGGTATCGCCGCGGGCGGAACGACCCCGTACGTTCTTGGCGCGATTCGGCTCGCGAAAGAGCGCGGTGCGGTGACGGGCTTTTTGACGTGCGCGCCACACGCGCGGCCAGATCATTGCGACCATCGCATCGTGCTTGAAACGGGCGCGGAGATTCTGACGGGCTCAACGCGCCTCAAGGCTGGAACGGCCACGAAGATCGCGCTCAACGCGATCACGACGGCGATGTTTGTGCGCCTTGGAAAGACCTATGGGAATCTCATGGTCGATCTCGCAGCGACCAACGACAAACTCGTTGATCGCGCCTGTCGTATCTATCGCGAGTTTTTCACCAGCGACACACGCGAAGAGTCGCACGCGATGCTCCACGCCGCGGGCGGCATGCTCAAGGTCGCGATCGTGATGCGAGCACGAAGTGTTGCGCGCGCCGAGGCTGAAGCGTTGCTTGCAGCACACGGCGGAAATCTCCGCAGCGTGATTGGGTGATTTGTGCCTTCATCCGTGGCCGCTACGAGCGCGGAACGCAGTGAAGCGCGAGCGAATGGTGTCGGGCGACATTGCGCGTTTCGTGTGGCATCACCTTCGGTGATGGCGACGCGTGGCGGAGAGGTGGGATTCAACGATCTTCACTCAGGTGCGCCTCGCGTATTCGCAACCCAAACCACTACCTCCTGCTTCGCAGGAGGTAGTGCCACACGAAACGACCAGTGAGACCAATCGTCGATTGCTCAGGCTTCGCTGCGCTCCGCCCTCGAAAACGTTTGGCGTCATCCGTTCCGATGGCTGGCGCGCTCACGTTGTTCGCTTGCCAGACATCCGGCACCCGTATCTGTCGCTGTCGCCGCTGCGGTGGCTCCCTCTGGTTGTTCCCTTCGGAGTGAATCCTCAGGGCACTGGTTTGTCGTTCGTGAATCGCGGTCACCGACCCAACTCACAAGAACGCACAAAAACGCACAAGGCACCCGTTCTCACGGGTGCCTTGGTGCATGTTCTCGATTGCGCGCTTCACATTCGCCGCTGACGCCGCTCACTTTGACGCTACTTACGCCAGAGCGAGCAAGTTGCGAAGCAGGTTGCGAGCGCTTAAATGTTGTCGTTGAGACCCTTCATCGCGCGGATGCGGACCTTGCGGCTCGCTGGCTTCGCCTTGATGGTGATCTCTTCGCCGGTGAAGGGGTTCTTGCCCTTGCGTGCCTTGGTGGCTGGCTTGTTGACGGTGCGCATCTTCGCGAGACCGAAGAGATTGAACGAGCCGCAACCCTTCTTGCCGAGGTCAGCCTTCATCATCTCGTTGAGGGTGTCGAAGACATGGACGACTTGCTTGCGGGTGAGACCCGTGATCGTCGAGATGTCCTTGTAGATGGAACCCTTGGTGCGAATCTTGGAAGCTGGGGTGATCTTGATCTTGCTAGCCATGGTGTCGGAATCCTTTCGAGGCATGCCTGACAAGCTCCTTGCTTGTCGATTTTGCGGAAAATAAAGGCCTTGGACGTTGCGTACAAGGCCTTGCGGTAGTGAAAATGACGAAAAACACGGGGTTTTTCGCATTCCGCCCAAAATAGGCTGTTTTCCCGCGTTTCTGATGTGTTTTGACCGCTCGCCAACAGTCCGTCGCGATTTAGACCGGAATCGTGTCGTCGTCGGAGTCGAGGAACGCCGAAGGGCGACGCGGCGCAACAGGCGGCTTCGCGCCGCTTGAGGGTGGCGCGATCACTGGTGCGACAGGCGCGGTTGAGCGTGCGATGCGCTGCATAGAAACGCGGAAATCCCCGATCGGCAGCGAGATTCCTCGTTCAAGGCGCTTGCGATACCAACGCTTGCCATCGTGCATGATGCCGGACGAACTGCCTGCGTCGATGAGGGACCACTTCTCGCTTCCGATCGCAATCACCGCGTGGAGCGGGTCGACTGAAGGGTGGCACAGCTGCAGATCCATCGTGTTGGCGCGGCCGATGGTCAGGCGCGGTGCGCCGCTCGAACGAGCCGCCGCGAGTCCCGTCAAATCAGCGCAAAGATGCACGTTTCCTTCGTGGTCGGTCACCACGAGGATGTCGCGCGTAGGCGCGGGTTCGCCGTCGGTGAGTTCTTCGATCGCGAGTTTGACCACGCGATTTGTCGAGCCGTCGGCGGAAACTTCTGGACGCGCATCAATCCAATCGGGCTGATGCGGCGGTCCACCTCCAAGCCAGACGTAGACGCTTCCAACGCACACCCAGTTGTCGGCCGAGAGCATCGCCGCGCGCGTTGGACCAGATTCGACTTCGAGCCCGCCCATAGATCCGGCATCGCAGGCCATCCAGCGGCCGTTTGACTGGAAAATGAAGGCATGGCGACGGCTGACCTTCGCGTTGTCCACCACGAAGTCGCAGTTCGACTCGCGGCCGATCCAGTATCCACGTGTGGGATCGAGTTTTTTCTGGGCGAGGACGGTGCCGTCGGGTTGGGACAGGATGAGTTCAGCCACGGGATTCGCAGGATAGAGGAAGCGGGCGCGCGTGTCAGCGACGACCGTCGACTGGTGCGCGTCCCACAGAGTGATACGCAAAACCGTTGGCCAGCATTGCCTCGCGTCGGTAGAGATTTCTTCCATCGAAGATCAATTTCGATGGCATCGCCACGGCGAGGCGACCGAAGTCCGGCGCGCGGAACTCGTTCCACTCGGTCGAAATCACGAGGGCGTCAGCACCCTCTGCGGCGTGATACATGTCCCGAGCGTGCTCAACCGCGGGCAGCACTTTCCCAAGATTCTCGAGTGCCACGGGGTCAAACGCGCGCAGCGTGGCGCCTGCCGCCAAAGCTCGTTCCATCAGCGCAATCGCTGGCGCTTCGCGAATGTCGTCGGTACGCGGCTTGAAGGCGACACCCCAGAATCCCAAGCGCTTTCCGCGCAGGTCCTTGCCAAGGGCACCTTCCACCTTGGCCCAGAAGTGGGAGCGTTGCGCTTGATTCACGCGATGCACTGCTGCGTTCAACGTGCACTCGAATCCCGCGGCGCGTCCCATCGAGACGACCGCAAGCGTGTCCTTCGGGAAGCACGATCCGCCGTAGCCGAGGCCTGGATAGAGGAATTGATTTCCGATGCGCTTGTCGGCGCACATGCCTTCACGCACGCTGGTCACATTCGCGCCGTAGCACTCGCAGAGATTGGCGATTTCGTTGATGAACGAGATCTTGCACGCGAGCATCGCGTTTGACGCGTACTTCACCATCTCGGCCGATCGGACATCCATCACGAAGATCGGATTTCCTTGGCGCACGAACGGCTCGTAGAGGTCGCGCATCACTGCGGCAGCGTGTTCACTTTCAACGCCACAGACGACGCGATCGGGCTTCATGAAATCATTGATCGCGTCGCCTTCCTTCAAGAACTCCGGATTGTCCGCGATGTGGAAGGGGATCTTCGTGCGCGACGCAATGAGGTCTCGGACTTTATGGCTTGTTCCGACTGGGACCGTGCTCTTGACGACGACCGTCTTCGGCGCGGCGGTTGGGCCGATGGCTTCGATCGCATCGGCGATATCTGCGGCGACGCGCAAGACGTACTGCAAGTCGGCGCTTCCGTCCTCATCGCTCGGTGTGCCGACACAGATGAAGATGACGTCTGCGTGTTGATAGGCCGCGGATTTGTCGGTGGTAAACGACAGACGTCCCGCTTGCGCGTTCCGAACGATCATTTCGGAAAGACCGGGCTCGTAGATCGGACTTTCGCCGCGACGCAGCATCGCAACCTTCGCCGCATCAACATCGAGGCAGACGACATCGTTCCCCGTTTCGGCGAAGCATGCTCCAGTTACGAGCCCCACGTAGCCGGTTCCGACCATCGTCAATCGCATATCCGTGTCCTTTCAATCTCCCGCACGCCGAGAGGGGGCGCAATCTAGCAACCCGCGAGCGGAGCAAACCATGAAGAAGGGCAGCGTGCCTCAAACTCTTGCGACGCGACGCGCGCCTCAAAGTCGATCAGGCCACGCTTGATCGATGTCATCGCGCCTTCGCGCGCTCCGGCGTATCCGCCGAGCCCTGAGGCGGCAACGACGCGGTGACAGGGCACGACTACGGGGAGCGGATTTCTTCGCAGCGCTTGGCCAATCGCGCGACAGAGCGCGTGTCCGCCGCCGAGTTCGTGCGCCACCCAGAGATAGGTCCGCGTCTCGCCGAACGGAATGCGACGGGACGCAGTCCAAACACTGCGCTGAAACGGCGTGCCGTTCCCAACGGGAAGTGCATCGAGGCTTGAGAAGTCGCCCGCGAGGTACGCTCGAATGCGAGCGACCGTTTCGAGCGCCGCGAGATCGTCAGAGGCACACGGGGGCGCGGCGGCGCCGTTGACAAGCCAGTCGGCGACGAGGTGCCCGTTGCGACGGCCGACAGCAAGTGCGCCGATCGGCGAGTCGACGACAAACGGGCCACTCGCAGCGAGAGGGCTCGGCTGCGCGATCGCGGGATGGCGGCGAGGTCGCGGGGCCACAAGCGCAGCGTAGCGCCGACGCCGCCGTCGACTACTATCCGTCCCCATGAGCGCCCCCTCAACAGCCGTTTCCTCGAGCCACGCTTCAGCGAGCCACGCATCCTCAAGCCACGCATCCTCGCGCCCGATGCCCGCGGGCTTCCCCTCCGACATTCCCCTCGACGCGATGAGCATCGATTTGCTCGCAATGCTCGAGCGCTATGACCCCGCCGCCGCGCGCCTGTTCGCGCAAGAGGCCGAGCGCCAAGCGACCACGCTCGAACTGATCGCCAGTGAAAATCACGTCTCGACCGAGGTCATGCACTCGGTCGGCTCGTGGCTGACGAATAAGTACGCCGAGGGCTATCCCGGCAAGCGTTACTACGGCGGCTGCGAATTCCACGACGGTATCGAAGACCTCGCGCGCGATCGCGCGAAGCAACTCTTCGGCTGCAAGTTTGCGAACGTCCAACCGCACTGCGGCGCGAACGCGAACACCGCCGTCTTCATGGCGATGTGCGAGCCAGGCGACACGATTCTCTCGCTTCCGATCAAGTCGGGCGGGCACCTTTCGCACGGCCTGAAGGTGAACTTCTCGGGCACCTTCTACAAGATCGCTGAGTACGACCTCGACGCGGCAACCGAGCTCCTCGATTACGAGGCCATCGCGCGAATTGCCCGCGAAACAAAGCCGAAAATGATCATCTGCGGTTACTCCGCCTACCCGCGCGTCATCGACTTTGCGCGCTTCCGTGCGATTGCCGATGAAGTTGGCGCGGTGCTCATGGCCGACATCGCCCATATCGCCGGCCTTGTTGCGTCGGGCGTGCATCCGTCGCCGTTCCCGCATGCGCACGTCGTGACGACGACGACCCACAAGACGCTCCGTGGACCGCGCGGTGGCTTGATCCTCACGAACGACGAAGAGATCGCGAAGAAGGTCGATCGCAAGGTGTTCCCAGGTTCGCAAGGCGGCCCGCTCATGCACGTGATCGGCGCAAAGGCCATCGCGTTCGGTGAAGCGCTGAAGCCCGAGTTCAAGACGTACTGCCAACAGGTTGTGAAGAACGCGCAGGCGCTCGCCGCAGGGCTCGTGAAGCGTGGCTATCGCCTCTGCTCGGGCGGCACCGACAACCACTTGATGCTCGTCGATCTGCGCGCACGCTCGGCCGACCTTACGGGTGCCGACGCCGAAAAGTGGCTCGAGAAGGCGGGCATCATCGTCAACAAGAACGGCATTCCGAACGACCCGCGCTCGCCGATGATCACGAGTGGTCTTCGACTCGGTACACCCGCGCTCACCTCGCGCGGCTTGAAGGAAGCCGAGATGGAACTCGTCGCCGCGTGGATCGATCGCGTGCTCGGTTCGTCGGGCGACGCGGCCACGATGACTGCGGTGCGCGGGGAAATCCGCGCGTTCTGCGGAAAGTTCCCGCTGTTCCATTGATCGCCTGACGCCGATTCGATGAGCCAGACGAGCGCGACAGTCCCGGAAGAATGGCGAGCGCTCTTCGAGGGTCGAAACGTCGTCTTCGCAGGGTTGCCACCGGCGCCGCCGAAAGCCGCGAGCCGCGTTGGGAAGTGGGCGTTTCGTGTGGCCGTGATCGTCATCGCGATTGCCCTCGCGATTGGTGCGGGTTTCGGCCTTTCGACCGCCAGTGGGCGATGGTGGGTCGGTCTCATTGGGTTCGCAATCGTCGCGTGGATCGCGTCGCTGCTTGCGATCGGTATGGTCGGAGCGATGAAGGTCGAGCGTGAGGCGATCGCGAAGCGTCGCGCGCGCTCTCTCATCGACCCGATTGGCCGCCTACTTCCCGATCGTGGCACGTCGCGAAAGGCGTTTCGCGATCCCGCGAGTTACGCGGGCTTGTTTACGCTTGCGCCGCGACCTGCGCTCATCTTCGATGTCGCGCTCTTCGACGTGATGCAGCGCGACAAGCATGCGAGTTCGCTCGCTCCGCGCGGCCGATTGCCCGAGCCCGAAATCCTCGAAACGTCGGCGATTCCTGCAGGAACGTCGTTTTTCGGTCTGATGCTTCTTTTCCAAACCACCTCAATCTGGGCGAAGGTAATCCCCGCGCTCTGGAGCGGCGCGCCGTTGCATTGGTCGCTTTGGTATGCGATTCCGATTTTCGTGATTGGGGCTTACCTCATCGTTCGTGATCCGTGGCTGCGGCGGAAACTCAACATTCCACGCTTGTTCGGCGCCGATTCCATCATCGGTGCGGGTTGGATCCGTGACGCGAAGGGCGAGGTGTGGACGGTCGATGATTCCATCGTGCTTGTGACGCTCGCTGGCGGCGGCATGGAAGTTCGGCTCATCAAGCCCACGAAGGTGCTGTCGTTTTATCTCCCCGTCATGATGGGGAAGTCAGGGACGAGCCGTTCGAAAAAGGGTGCGGGGTTCACCGGGCTCGGACTGCGGGGTCGGGCGAAGGCCGTCGCGGTCGACGCCGCGCGGGGGGCCGTTGAGGCGGTGGGCATCGAGGGCGATGAGGCGCCCGATGTCGATATGCCGTCGTCGAAAGAGCCGCTGCGCCTCCTTCTTTCGAGCTGGACGTATCCCGAGCCGCGCACCGACCTCGCGATGCGCGCCTGAGGGTGAAAGGGCGCTCGTTCGCCGCGTGTTGTTTCCAACGGCGCTGTTGGGCCGATAGAGAAACTCCATGCACGAACACTCTCAGCCGTCGCTTCCTCACATGCAGGGCTTGGCAGATTCCGCGATCGACGCGGCGTGGGCGATCGTGCCGCCGGATACGGACCTCGAGACGAGCCGGCTGCTGCCGATCGTTGTGGGTGCGCATCCGCGGGCTGAAATCACCGATCGACCGCTTGCGAACCGATTGGTCGCGGCGATTCGTCAATGGCAGCGTGCGAACGTCGCCCACGAGCGCGATCGGTTGCTCCCCATTGTGATGACCGATGTCTGGTACCTCAACGATCGCGAGTTGCTTTTACAGCCGTCGATCGCGATCGGTGAGCCAGGCGCGAATGCGGCTTGCGCCTATTACGGCACGCGCTTGCCGCAGGCGTATGTGGTCGATGGGCAATTGCAGGTGTTCGCGGATCTCGAGTTTCTCGAGCCGAGCGTTGCGATGTGGGGCATTGACGCGAACACGACGCGCACCGCACTTGATTGGTTTATCGCGCGGCATTTGGCGCGATTTCTTGAGTGTGTGCACGTGGTGTGAAGCGCTCGCGCTGCGCGCAATTCACACGCTTGTTGCGAATCGTCCATGCGCGATCGAGTCGGCGATTCCTGCGAGATTCATCGCGCGAAAGGCCTTCCCGAGAAGGAGCTCGGCCAATGCGTCGGAGAGGCCCGCGGCTTTCGCGCGCGGCAGAAGGAAGTCGCGATAGCGGGCGTCCGCGATGAGCGGATCCGCTTTGGCCGTTTCGACGAGTTCCGCCAAGAGCGGCAACTCTTCATTCATGCGCGCGGTGAAAGCTGCGAGATGCGCATGCAGCGGGACGCTTCCGCCGTGGGTGAGCACCGCGTTGATTTGCGCGGGCAGCGCGCGCAGACGCGCAAGTGACGTACGCCACGCAGGAATATCGATATCACTCGGTGGAACGGGGATCGAGATATGCGATGAGCCCGGAGAGATCATGCCGAGGACGTCGCCAACGAAGACGCGATCCATCGCCGCGTCGCTTCGTTCGTGTGAAAGTGCCCACGCATGATGGTGCCTCGCATGCCCGAGCGTTTCGATCGCAGACCAGCGGAGTCCACCGCAGGAAACAGTCGCGCCATCGTCGACCGCGCGTACGAGATCGGGCGCGATCGGCAGGGGATCGCCGTAATGGCGTTCATAACGCGCGCCGTGGACCGCACGTGATCCGGCGATCAAGCGCGCGGGATCGATGAGATGTCGGGCGCCGCGCGGATGGACGAAGACCGGCACACCTTCGCGTGCAAAGTGGCCAGCACTTCCAGCGTGATCGAGGTGGATGTGCGTGACGAAAATGCCTTCAAGGTCGCTTGGTCGGACGCCATGCTCGTTGAGTTGTACGCAGAGTTTGTCGTATGCGACCGCGCAGCCGCATTCGACGAGGACGGGTGCGCTCGGTCCAAAGACGAGGTACGCCGATGCGGTGCCCGGAATCTCAAGGTAGTTCGTATCGAGCGTGAACGCGCGCGGCGTGGACATT
>JAIYCA010000365.1 GCA_027488265.1 Planctomycetaceae bacterium | reverse complement strand
CGAGCCTCTATCGCACGTGGAAGATTTGGACCCCCGAGCAGGCATCGATCGGCATCGTCGAACGAGCTGAGAACGCATCATCGACCGACTTCAACCCAAGTGCCGACGGCGCCTCTGCGGCACGCGCATTCTCTTGGCCTGCGGTGTTCTGGGCGCTTGCCAAGGCGTGCGTGAACACGATCGTACTGACCGTTTTAGCGATGCCTCTTGCGGTGATGTTGGGCGTTTTGCTCGCGATCGCGATGCGTTCGCCATTCCGCCGCATCGCATGGCCTGCACGGAGCTACGTCGTCGTTGTGCGCGGAACGCCACTCTTGGTGCAGTTGTACCTCGTCTACTACTCGCTTCCCGCGCTCGGGCTTTGGCTTGCAGGCCAGGTCCCAAGTCTCTCTGCGATTCTCGATGTGCAGGCAGCGCTCACGTGGCCGGCATTTCTCGTGGCGATCATGGTGCTTGCTGGAAACTACGCGGCCTACGAAGCGGAGGTACAGCGCGCAGGTCTCGATGCAGTGCCAGAAGGACAGCGCAAAGCTGCGCTCGCGCTTGGCCTTTCTGAACGAGCCTCGCTTTGGAAAATTGAACTTCCTCAAGGCTTCCGCACAGTGCTTCCTGCGACCATCAATGATCTCAACAGCATGATCAAAGACTCGAGCCTCGTGAGTTTGATTGCTGTGCCCGAACTCATGCAAGTAGCGCTTGGAATCGGGAAGGCGACGTTCATGGTCCCCGCGGTACTTGTGGCAGCAGCCCTGTATTACTTGGTGCTTTCGTGCGCGGCGGATTCGCTTGCGCGGAGGCTCTGCGGTGGCAAGCAGAATCGTTTGTTGAGAGGTGGTCGCTTTGTCGGATCTTGAAACGCACGCTGTAGGCACTGGCATGGGTTCTGCACTTCACGATCCGCACGTTCCCTGTGCGCGGCGAATGTCCGCAATGAGAGCGGCCGTTCTGTGCGGGTTGTCCATTCTCGCAGGCCTTGTTGTTGCGATCGTTGGGAGTCTCGCGGTTGTCTTTCCGCTCATTGGAACAGGCTCTGTTGATCAAGATCGCAAGATCGCACTAGGCCGCGCCGTGGAATCTGGCGTGGTCGCGTCCGCCAACGCGCTTCGAAGAGCGGTGTTTCTCGGTGATTCGGTGAGTGTTGACGGGATCGACGCGGCAATAGTCGAGCACCAAGCGGGAGCAGGCTGGCGCGTCTTCAATTTCGCAATTCGTGGTTGCAATCGCACGGGGCTCGACGTGATCGCGCCTGCGTTTATCGCTTCGAAACCCGATCTGGTCGTTCTCGTTCTGCAGCCTGATATGTCGATCGCGCAATTTGAACTTCCTGAGGACAGCGCCTACGCGTATGCGCTCGGCGGATTTCCGTCGTTCTGGCCCGAAGGATGGATGGAGCCGGTTCCGCCGGGGATTCCCGCCGAATCGATGCAAGCGCTTCTCTCCGGTTCAATCGAGGGACGGCTGCACTTCCGGAACTCACCGCAAGTTTGGATCAATGGGACCCTGCGTGAACGGTTCCGACCGGGCGTCCGTGTGCCTGCCTCTGATGATTGGATCGCGCCATTTGTTCGCACTGCATCGATTTCTGGATCGACACTCGAGATCAATCTTGAACGCGTCAAACGCGAAACCCTCGCTCGCCGAGAGCTGACAACGGTTGCAGATCGTGATGATCTTGCGCGTCTGCTGCGCGAATTCGCGGTGCATCGTGTGCAGTTACTCGTGGTGGGAGCGCCTGCACATCCGCAACTTCGCGAGACATTCGACTTCGATCGCACCACACTTCGCGACATTGTTGCGAAGGAATCCTCGCGTTCGAGCGGCGCGATCGCGTACATCGATGCATTTGAGTTACTCGATGAAGACGGTTTTTCCGACGCGCTCCATCCAAATCGCGAGGGTCGTGAGGCGCTCTCCAGATTTGTTGGCAATGCGCTGCGCACGACGTGGGCTGCGAAGGAAGGGGGCTAACAACCGATGCTCTTCCAGACGCCAGAGTTTCTTGTGCTCTTCATTGTTGCGGTCGCTGGTGTAGCACTCGCGCGACGCAACTCGCAGATGCACGCGTTCATTACGGTTGTTTCGTATGTGTTCTACGCGTGGCTTGATGTTCGCTTTCTCATTTTGCTGCTGATCACCTCGGTCGTTGATTTTGTCGCGGCACTCGGCATGGATGATGCGCCGCTTCCTTGGAGACGACGATGGAAGTTGTCGGCGTTCATCGTTGCGATGACTGCGCTGACGCTCGGTCCGAACTGGCAGTTGCTTCAAGGTGCGGCTTGGAAGGATGCATCGTGGTCGTTCGACACGCTCTTGCAGCCTTTGCTTGTGGGCGATTGGGTCTTTCGCGCAGAGGCTTCCGAACTCCCCAAAACGTTCGCCGCGTGGTGGTCGATCGCGGCTTGCGTTGCCTTTGCGGCAACGTGGCCGCTCGTCTACGAGTGGCTCTGTCGCAGATATCAGGGTGAAGCCCGAAGGAAGGCATTTCTCATCGCGAGTGTGGTTTGCAATCTCGCGGTGCTTGGCTTCTTCAAGTACTTCAATTTCTTCGTAGATGGCATTGCCAAGGCAACTGCCTCGATGGGTTGGAGTTTTGATCGGCCACACCTCGAAGTGCTGCTGCCGATGGGGATTAGCTTCTATACGTTCGTCTCTATGTCGTACACGATCGACGCCTTTCGGCGTGATTTGCGCCCAGAGCGTTCGTTCCTTCGATTTACGCTCTTTGTCTGCTACTTCCCGCATCTCGTCGCGGGTCCCATCATTCGGCCGGAGAACTTTCTTCCAACCCTCACAGAGCGTTGGCGATTCTCAGGACCGCGCGTCATTTCCGGCTTCAATCTTGCGCTCAATGGGCTCTTCAAGAAAGTGTTGATTGCAGATTCGGTTGGGCCGCTTGCCGACTCTCTACTCGCGTCACCTTCGACCAATGGGACGCCGAGTTTGGCGATCATGTTTGGGTCATTCCTGTTCGCAGTTCAGATCTACTGTGATTTCTCAGGCTACTCGGATATTGCTCGCGGGGTATCGCGGATCTTTGGTCCAGAACTCCCGATCAACTTCAGTTACCCGTACTTCTCAACGTCGATCATCGACTTCTGGCGAACATGGCACATCTCGCTCTCGACGTGGCTGCGTGACTATCTCTACATCCCGCTCGGCGGCGGGCGTGTGCATCCGAGTCGCGTGTACTTCAACCTGATGGCCACCATGATCCTCGGCGGGCTGTGGCACGGAGCGAGTGCAAACTTCCTTCTATGGGGCTTTTATCAAGGCGGATTGCTGTGTCTCAACCGATGGTTGCGGAGTGCACTGGAGCGACTTCCGCTGATTTCAGGGTTTCTTTCGAGTCGAGTCGGTTCCGTCTTACGCTGGGTCTGCACGTTCTATCTCGTCTGTCTTGGATGGTTGATTTTCCGGGTGAACAATCCTGCCGACCCGTTTGACTTCAAAGATCTGCTCTACGCGCTTCGAAAGTTCTTGGTGTTCGACGGAAATCTCTCGCTGGGCTCTCTCGGTTTCGGCACGAAGTCGCCATTTCTCGTTGCGGCGTGGGTCCTTCTCTTCGCGGTGTTCCACTACTTCAGTTGGCGTCGTGGCCCGATGCACGAGCGCATGGACCGTTGGTCTGCGCTTCGGCTTGGCACGGTGTACGCCCTGCTCGGCGCGGCGTTCTTCTTCTTCTGGCCGACCGAGAGCGGTACGTTCATCTACTTCCAGTTTTGAGCGGAGCGATGTCTATGAGTACGCAAAGCACGTCGCCACTTCTTTCGATCGATGG
>JAIYCA010000026.1 GCA_027488265.1 Planctomycetaceae bacterium | reverse complement strand
TTCGCGGTGCCGCGTTCACCCGAACGAGGTGCGCAGTGCGACGGCACAAACGGAGTGGAGGCGGATTGTTGATCAAGCCGCAATGGGCACGGTCGTCATGCGTCACGCATCGCGTCGACGTTTTCGCGTACCTTCGCGGGACCCGCTCCCGCCGATTGGGCGGGCGAACCGCCTCCTCCACGCCTCCCAGAACCCATGCGCATCATTGAAGACCCCGCCGAACTCGCTGCCCCGGACCTCGCCCAATGCGGGTTCGTGCCAACGATGGGCGCGCTCCATGATGGGCATGGGTCGCTCGTGCGACGGGCGGCCGCGGACGGGCGACCGGTGATCGTCTCGATCTTCGTGAACCCGACCCAGTTCGGGCCAAACGAGGACTACGCCCGATATCCACGCACGCTCGAGAGCGATTGCGCACTGCTCGAGCCGCTTGGTGTCGCGGGCGTCTTCGTGCCGTCGGTTGAGGCCATCTACCCCGAAGGCCTCGAAGCGTCTCGCGCTGTCGCAGCCGCGCTCCCGCTTCCGCAAGTGGCGACCGAGCCTCGACTTGAAGACGCGTGTCGTCCGGGGCACTTTGGGGGAGTTGCGCTGGTCGTCGGCCGACTCTTCGACATGGTCCGTCCTTCAGCGGCCTACTTCGGCGAAAAAGACTTCCAACAACTTCGGCTTATCGAAGACATGGTCGACGCCGAACGTGCACGATTTGGCGCGCTGCGGGTGGTGCCGTGTACAACGATTCGTGAGCGCGACGGACTCGCGATGTCGAGCCGGAATCGCTACCTCAAGGCCGAAGAACGAGACGCGGCACTCGCGCTGTCGCGAGCGCTGCAGGTCGCACATTCGGCGCAGCGGGTTGAGACCGCCGAGCGGCTCATGCGCGACACGCTCGACGCTTTCGGCCTCGAAACCGAGTACGCCGTGGTGCGCGACTCACGAACGCTCCTTCCAGTGCGCGGATTCGAGCGCCCCACGCGGGCACTGATCGCCGCGCGACTCGGTTCCACTCGTTTGATCGACAATGCGGCGATGACGATTTGGCGTTGACCGTTTGGCGTTGACACCGTGCGCTCATCTCGAAGCGACACGAGACGAGACGATCACGAGGTGATCACGAGACGATCACGCCGGCGTTCGCGACACGTACACCGTAAGTTTCCCCACGTTTTCGCGTGAAACCCGTGCACCGAACGTCATGCGCGACGGACCCCTGCGTTTCCATCGGTACACTTTCACCTCGGAGACAACGCATGCCAAACCTCGGTTCACAACCCAAGTCACAGCCCAAGTCACAGCCCAAGTCACAGCCCACGAACTCGCTCCTCGCGCTCACACTCGCCCTCGCGATCCCGTCTTGCCTGCTGCTTGGCGGCTTGGCGTCGGCACCCGCCTTCGCGCAGAGCGAGCCGCAAGGCGAGAAGCCCGCCGCGTCCGATCGCGCTTCGCAGAAGGCTGCCGAGAAGGCTGCAAAGGAGCGCGCAAAGTGGTTTGTGAAGCTTGATCGCGAAGACAAGGCCACGACCGATGCGGCGATTGGATACGCCCTGCCCGCCTTCCCAGAGAAGGCGGAGAAGATCGGCATCGCGGAAGAGGATGTGTCGAAGTACCGCGGCAAGATCCTCGTGATTCAGACCTTCACCTCGCGCACGCCTGCCGGTCTTGCGGTCGTTGCGGAGTCACGCGCGGCGCTTGAGAAGGCTGGATTGAAGGCGGACGAAACAGCGTTCCTCGCTGTGCATACGCCAGAGTCGGCTGACAAGGCGCGCGCAGCGCTTGAGAAGGCAAAGCTCGACAAGAACGTCCTCATCGACACCGACGGCACGTTCTGCGACGAAATCGGCGCGTTCAAGAAGCCGATCACCTTCATGGTCGATCGGCAAGGCAACGTGAAGTACGCCGGCCTCACCGAGATGGGTGTGACTGCTGCGGCGAAGGAACTCGCCGCGGAAACCTTCGATCCAACCGCGGAACCGCGCAAGCGCGAAGAGGCACCAGTTGCGGCGAACGGCGACGTCACGTTCCCTACTTTCACCGAAGCCGTTGGAAGTGCCGCCGATTTGCGCGGCAAGAAGGCGCCTGATTTCGCGGCAGAACGCTGGTGGAACGGCGAACCGAACGTGCGCGGCAAACTCGTTGTCATCGATTTCTGGGCCACATGGTGCGGCCCGTGCGTCGCGGCGATTCCACACATGAATGAGATCGCGGTTGCGTATCCGAACGACGTCGCCTGCGTCGGCATCACCGACGAAAGCATGCGCGATCTCGAAGAGGGCGCCCTCAAGCGTCGTCTGAGCAAGAGCGACTTCAAGTACGCCGTTGGCCTCGACACCAAGGCCCGCATGAAGAGCGCCTTCCAAATCCGCGGTATTCCGCATGTCGCAGTCATTTCCTCGGACGGCATCGTTCGTTGGCAAGGACACCCGATGTCGCTCAACCCGAATGTCATGAACAGCCTTGTCGCGGCCAATCGCCAACTCACGCAGAAGGCTGGCGGTGGCGCCGACGCTGGCAAGCGTTGGACGAAAGCAAAGCGCTGAATGCTTGGCGAAGCGCTGAGTTCTTGACGAAGCGCTGAGCACTCGACAGACGCACATCCTGTGAACCTCATGCCGCCCGACCTTCGCGTCGGGCGGTATCTTTCGCGACCTATGCCAAAGAAGTCGCCACGCAACCCGCGCCGAAGTTCATCCAAGCCTGCGAAGACTGCAAAGCCCGCCAACGCAGCCAAGCGCGGCGCGAAGGCACCGCGTGCGCGACGCGCGGGAGTGTGGCGCACTGCGGCAAACAGCGATCGCCATGAGCTCTACGAACTCGCCGTGCAAGAAGTCGTAGCGGAGTGCGATTTCATCGACAAGGCGTGGCGCGCGCATCGTGGACGTCTCGCAACGACGATTCGCGAAGATTTCTGCGGCACTGCGAAAGCGTGCACTGAGTGGGCGCGTCGTCGTCCGACGAATCACGCGATCGGCGTCGATCTTGATCGCTCGGTCATTCTTTGGGGCGAACGGCGCCACCGCGCGCACTTGCCCGAATCGATTGCGTCGCGCATCACGATTCTCGAAGCGAACGTGCTCGACGTCGCGACGCCTGAGGTCGAGACGATCCTCGCGATGAACTTCTCGTACTTCATCTTCAAGGATCGCGCGACGCTCGTGGCCTATTTCCGCCGCTGTTTTGAATCGCTTTCAAAGGACGGCCTGCTCCTCTGCGACGCCTACGGCGGTAGCGAAGCGCACAGCGAAGTCGAGGAAGAACGCAGCCTCGATGGTTTCACCTACGTGTGGGATCAGAACCAGTACAACCCGATCACCGGCGACGTCGTCAATCACATTCACTTCCGCTTCCCCGACGGCAGCGAAATGAAGCGTGCATTCACCTATCGCTGGCGCCTTTGGAGTTTGCCCGAAATCCAAGATGCGATGCGCGAAGCGGGATTCGCGAAGACGACGGTGTACTGGGAAGGAACAGACCATAAAACGGGCGGTGGAAACGGCGTTTTCAAGCCATCGACGCGCGGTGAAGCTTGCGCCGGTTGGATTGCGTACATCGTTGCGGAGAAGGGCGCGCCGAAACCCGCAACGCGCAAGGGAAAGCGCGCCGGTTCGCCTGCAAAGGCACGCAGCAAGTAAGGGCGAGAAGGAACGAGAAGAAGGAACGAGAAGAAGTAACGATTTGCCCTCGCCATGTGACTCCGCGACCATCGACTGGTCGAACTCGCCCTCCCCGCATGAGTTCTGCGATTCCCATCTCCCCGCTTGCACCTGAAATTCTCACTGGGCTTCAGCGTGTTGCGACGCTCTTTGATGCCCAGCTCGCCAGCGATTTCCCCGCGGTGAATGAGCTCTGCCGTTACGTCGAGCGTTACCGCGGCAAGATGCTGCGGCCAACGCTTGTGCTTGTCTCTGGACTCGCGACCACCGACGACGGCACGCCGCTTCGTCACGAGCACGACATCATCGCCGCGACGGTCGAGATGATTCACATGGCGACGCTCGTCCACGACGACGTGCTCGATGAAGCCGCCGTGCGTCGACGCGGCGAAACCGTCAACTTCCTCCGCGGAAACGAGACCGCGGTCATGCTCGGCGACTATCTCATCTCGAACGCGTTTCACCTTTGTTCTCGCGCGGGAGATCCTGCGCTCAATCTGCGACTCGGCGAAGTCACGAACACCCTTTGCGAGGGCGAACTCGTGCAACTCTCGCGTCGACACGATCTGTCGCTCGACACCGAAACCTACTTTGAAATCGTGCGGCGAAAGACCGCTGTCCTCGTCGGTGCGGCGTGCGAACTCGGTGCACGCTTGTCAGGCGCCTCGACGGCGGATGTTGCGGCGTGGCGCAGATTCGGCGAGCAACTCGGCGTTGCGTTCCAAATCCAAGACGACTTGCTTGACCTCTTGGGCGACGAAGCAACCGTCGGCAAATCCATTGGACGCGACCTCGAAAAGGGGAAACTCACGCTGCCGATGATCCTCCACATTCGCGGCACAAGCGGTGCAGCGCGCACGGCCGCGCTCGATGCAATCGACGCGAAAGATGGTGCAGCGTTGCGTGCAGCACTCACGACGTCGGGCGCCATCGATCGCGCGCGTCTGCAGGCTGTTGAACTGGTGGAAGCCGCGAAACGCGAACTCCCCACGACGCGCCGAACAGGTGCACGTGAACTTCTGATCGAACTCGCGGATCGTGTCGTCGCGCGCGATCACTGAACGATGACTCAGCGCCGAAGCCGCGCGCGTTAGGAACTCCACGCCGACAGAACCGCCGCGAGATCTTCTGCGCCGACGGTGCCATTTCCATCGAGATCCGCAGGCAGATACGCCTCGCCCCAGTGAGAAAGCACGATCGCAAGATCGATCGCACCGACGACACCGTCGCCATCGATATCCGCAGATCGCGCGCAGAGACCCGCGGCCACTTTGACGCACATCGCATCCCACTCGGTTTCGCAGCAATAGGGATCGAGATCGCAGACCGTGTTGCAGCACTCCGCATCGGCACACGCAGGAGTCGTGTGCACTTCGTTGCACGCGCCCGTCGTTGGCGAGCCACAGACCGGAAGATCAGGACATCCTGCACCGCAATACGCGGTCGCGATTGCTGCACACAACGTGTCCCACGCAGTTTCGCAGCAGTAGTTGTCGATCGCGCAGGTACAGGCGCTCGTCTTCGCGTCATCGCAACTAGGCCCACCAACTTCGCAGCATCCGTGCGTCGTCGGAGGCGCTTCGACGATGGCGAGATCATCGAAAACCGCGAGATTCGCCGTACTCGCGCCGCTCGAGAATCGGAACCAAACCGCGGGTTCACTCGCAATGGGCGAGAGATCGAGGAGCAGTGATTTGCACGGGCCAACGAATGAGATCGGCGCTGTCCAAGCATTCACCCACGTCGTGCCATCGAGTGAGATGTCGATGCGCGGGCCGAGCGTACCCGTCTCTTTCGAGTAACTTAACGCAAGCGCGGGCGCTTGGAACGTGGCCAGCGAAACGCACTTCGTAATCGCCGCGGAGTACGGGAACCCTTGCGAAAAGCGCATCGCCATGTCGCCTGATCCGGCACAGCCGAGGCTCGAAGTCAGAAACGGCGCGGCGCCTTCGCAACGCTCGAAAACCGCTGGAAACTTCGTGCAAATCGAGCCGCCGGAATAGAGCGTCCCAAAGTCAAGAGCGAAACCCGCGAGGCATGTGCCGCCACCACCACCGCCTCCGCCGTTGCATGTTCCGCAGCCAAACTGCGTAACCTCAGCAACGCATTGCGCGTCCCATTCCGACTCGCAGCAGAACGGATCTTGCGCACAGACACACGCTGCGATCGCAGGGTCCGCGCATCCCGCCGAGCCTGTTTCGCAGCAAGCGTGGCCAGTTGTGCAGCATCCCACGCGACGAATGACGAGATCGTCGATCGTGATGGCGTTCGTGTTCGCACCGTGATCGAATCGAAGGTAGACGCCATCCGACGTTCCGAGCGGAATCGTTGCTGAGAAGGTCGTGCATGCGCCACCAGTCGCCGTGAGCGCGCCGAGCGTCAGCGTAGTTGATGCACTGCAAGTCACTGTGGTCGCGTTGGTGAGGGCATACTTCACAATCGTCGAAGATGCCGCAAACTGCGCGTACTTGAAACTGACCTCAATCGCGGAACAGTTCGCCGCACCCGTCGCGATGAGGATGATGGGATCTTCGCTCGATGCATCGAGCTTCAGCGCATTTCCAGTCGGGCAAAAGTTGGAACCTGTCACGGTCGCGCCGTTGAGGCACCAACGCACGCGAAACTCACCGTCCGTGAGATCGGGCGGCCCGCTGAAAATGCCAAAATCGGTCGCGTAGAGATCGCATGATTGCGCGTTCGCTGTGGGCGAAAGCGCAACAAGCGTTGTCCAAAGTACGACGAGCGCCGCGACGGGAGCAACAACCAAAGAGCGCACAAACGCCGCAAAACCAGCGCAATTGCGCCGTTGAGTTGGGGCGCAAACTGGTTGCTGTAACAGTTGTTGAACTGATTGGAGAGCGTCCCTCATGCCGCGCGAGGAGTCTGCCTCAAACGCAGTCGGGATCCAACAGTTCGCGGCGACAATGACGCGGTCGCGCCCGCCGAAACCTCACAACCCGCACAGACCGACTCAAACGCACGCGCCGCGCAGCTGAACTCCACGCCTCGCGCAGCTGAACTCCCCGCGCCGCGCAGCTGAACTCCACGCCTCGCGCAGCTGAACTCCACGCCTCGCGCAGTTCAACTCCACGCGCCGAGCAAAATCGAGAGGTCGGTGGCATCGCTCGTTCCGTCGCCGTTGATGTCACCCGCCGACTCGCCCCACGCTGAAAGCAAGAGGGCGAGATCCGCGGCGTCCACATCGCCATCACGATCGAGATCGCCGGGAACCACCGGACATCCCGTCGCAAGTACGCGAACATGATCAACGCCCGCTTCCACCACGGACCCCGCGCCGAGATCTCGCGCTTCAATTCGGAGGCGCACACTCGTCGCGCCGGGCGCAACGTCCGCGATGCGGAACGATTTCTCGATCCACGCGTTCGCATTTTCGCTTACGAGTTCGAGTTGTACGAACGGACCGCCGTTTGCAGAAATCGAGATCGGCATGGAATCTGCGTTCGGCGAGGAGCCCGTGTTGTTCGAATACCAACGGCGATACACGACGCTCGCGTTCGAACTAGGAACCGCAAGTGCGGGCGAAGTCAGCGTGGTCGTGCCGCCGTCGACATCCGCTGCACCAACCGCCCCGCCGACAGCACCTTGTCCAGTGACGAAGCAAAACGCCCCAGTATCGTCCGAGTCGTTCTCTGGCTGCGCTGCGGTTCCAACCGGATCAACGCGCGTCCAGATTCCACCTGTTGCGGTGTCCGTCGGCGCGCCAACAATCCAGCCAAGGTTCGTCACGAACGTATCCTCAAAAGCGACGTTCGTTTCGACGAGCGTTGTGCTGAACGTCGCACCCGGCGCACGTGGAAGCCGCGCGGTTCCCACGGTGGTCGCACCTGTCACGTACCACTCGATCGTTGCGCCGCACGTATCGAATGGAAGGTCCGCTGCAAAGTTGCCCGCGGCTCCCGCGGTCGCCGTGACCGGCGTAAACGCTCCGCTCGAACCAACCCGCGCGTAGAGCGTCACGGGATTCGCGCTGAGCGCGCCACGCATCGCGCGCGCCTCAATCGTGATCGTGCGTAGGCCGTCGTATTCGAGTGTCGCAGGCGCACCCGAAGGAAGTCGAAGCACCGCGCCATCCACGGTCGCATCCGCGAGATCAAGCGCCGCCGCAAAATTCTCGCGCGCATTCGGAAGGATTTCACTCGCAGGCATCACGAACCCATAGGAACCTGTGTCACGCACTTCGATGGTGTAACTCGGTACTCCATGCGCGCCATAGGCGTGATCGACCGAACTACCACTCGCGATGTAGAGCGTCGTTGCGATTGGGCCTGCGATGTAACTCGCGCCCGTTGTGCGCGCGATTGATGCACGCATTTCACTCCCAAGCGCGAGAAACGCCGCATTATTCGATGGAAGCGTGGTGGTGTAACCCCAAGGCGAGAGAATCAGTTGGCTGTACGCGTGGAAGTCGATGTGTCCAGCGAGTGATGTTTCGCGCACGAAGTAGTCGCGCAACGCCGCGCTTTCTGGCTCACTGAACGCGGAAGGGCCTCGATACGTTTCATCCGCGGGAATCGTGCTCGCGCCGCCGCCACCCCACTGAAACGCCCAGTTTCGATTGAGATCGACACCGAACGAGCCATCGCTGTTGTTGCGGCGATTCTTGCGCCACAAGCGATTCGTCGTCCATGAGTAGACATAGCCATCGGGGTTGCACACCGGAACAACGTCGACCCAGGCGCGATCGAGGAGCGCCGTCACGCGCGGATCCACGCCGTACTGCGCAACGAGTTCGGCTGCGATGTATGAGACAGCCGTTGTCGCGCCCCACTCGCGCGCATGCTGCGTCGCGTTGAAGAGTACGCCGGGGCTGCCGACCGGCGCTTTCGTGATGCGAACACCGCGAATCGTGCGACCTTCGAGCGAAGTGCCAAGCGTGATCGGCGTCACGAGGTCGGGTCGCGCGGCGGCAAGCGCGTCGAGTTTCGCTTCGATCTCTTCGAGCGTGCGGAAGTTCGTGAAGAAGTCGTCGCCCGCAACGCCGCCGTCAGCGCCACCGCCTTCTCCATTTCGCGCACCGCCTTGCGTGTGACCGCGGAATTCACCACGCGGCCCGCGTGCGGCGTACTCCGCGCGGAGGAGCGGCCCAAGATCTTCCACAAGCACTTCGAAGGCGACGCCGCTGGAAGCAAACGCAGCGCGGCCCTTCGCATCGACGATGAAGTCGACAGGACCAATGTCAACGCGATGCGTGAGAAGATCCGACGCGATGGCCAGCACCGTGCGGAGTTCGCGTGTTGTTCGAACTGTCGCGCGAACGACGGAGCGACCGTCGTGGAAGTACGGCGGTTCGGCGGGCACCGTGGATGCCGCGCGCTCCACAGGCGAACTTGTCTTCACGACCGCGACGGACGAATCCGCTGCCGCGCCAAAGAGAAACTCGCCGGAAGGAGTGCAATCGCAAACGGAAGGAGCATTTCGCGAGTGTGCGCTCGATCGCATGCCGTCGCAAGCCAAGAACCTCCGATTCGCGCACTTTCGCAAGCCAAACTTCGAAGTGCGCTCAGCGGTACACTCGCTCGAATGCTCGATCGCGCTCGCTCGTCCGCATTCGCTTTCTTCGCACTCGGTGCGCTCTCAGCGGCAGTCTCGCTTCCACTCGGCGGCTGCTCGCGGTACTTCAAGAGCGACCAGAATCTCACGGATCCAAGCGGCGCAATCGTGCCCTCGGAGCCTGCCGCTCCGCGAAGTCTTGCGATGTTCGAGGGTTCAACGGGGCGTTCGCTCGGCTGGGCTGACGTGATGGCCGCAGCATCGTGGGCCGATTGCACCTTCATAGGCGAGCGACACGATGACCCTGTCGCGCACGCGGTGCAACTCGCGGTGTTCGAAGACCTCGCTGCTGGATATCCCGGCACTGCACTCGCGCTCGAACACCTCGAACGCAATGAGCAACCCCTTGTCGATCGCTACCTTCGCGGAGAGATTGCCGTCGACACATTCATCGATGGAACTGAGAGCCGCAACTGGGCCGGGAAAGACACGTGGGTGCCGTTCTTCCAGCCCATGATTGATGCCGCGCGCGACACCGATTCGCCCGTGATTGCTGCGAATGCGCCGCGCGACGCGGTCCGCGAGGCCCGCACGATCGGCCACGATGCGATGCGTGCAAAGCCAGCCGATGAGCGCGCAGATTTCGAGCTTCCAATCACCAAGCGCAACGACCCGTTTGCTGGCGACTGGAACGAACGATGGAACGCGTACTTCGATCGCTTCGTCGACATCATGTCGTCGGACGACGACGCGGATCCCGCTGCGACGCGAGATAGACTCGCGAACATTTTCCTTTCTCAATCGGTGTGGGACGGAACGATGGGCGCAAGCGCGGCACTTGCACGTGAGCAGGGCGCGCCGAAGGTCGTCCTTTGCGCGGGCTGTTTCCACATCGAGCGTGACGGCGGCACCGTGCTGCAGTACGAAGCGCGACGACCGAGCGACCGCGTGCTCACGATCACCGTGATCGACGCCTCGAGCCGCACACTGCGCGAAGAAGACCGCGGCGCTGCCGACATCGTGATTTACGGCTTCCCCGTCGCGCGCGCGAAGCGCGAACCGGAACCCACAGCGGCTCCGGCAGCAAACGCACCTGCCGCCCCTGCTCCAGAATCAACAACGTCGGACGCCCCGGCAGCCGCATCGTCAGCTTCGGCGACCGAGACCGACAAGACGCCGAATTGAGGCGAAAGTCCGCGGCCGTCACGGCCGATTCGCCACCGAATCGCGGCCCGACGGCAACCTCGCGGCAACCATGCGGCAACCATGTAGGATGCGGTTCTTCTCAGAAGGATCTGCCCACATGAGTTCTCTGCCTGCCACCAAGAAGACGACCCTCGTCGAGATTCAGACGAAGCCAGGTCTCCTGTACGTCAAGTTCCTTGGACCACAGATCGGCCAGCGCGAATCGCCGCTGATTAGTCAAGAGGTCGACCCGTACCTTCGTGATGCAGGAAAAACGCTGAAGTACTTCATCATCGACTTGCAGTCGGTGACGTTCATGAGCTCGATGGGCCTGGGCATTTGCATCGCGCTTCGGCACAAAGCACACACGGCCGGCGGCAAGCCAATTCTCTACGGAACGCCGAAGGAACTGATGCAAGTCATCACGATGATGAAGATTGACAAGCTCTACACCTTCGCCAAGGATCAGCGTGAACTCGACGCACTGATCGCGTGAGCGAGACGCGATGGCGGTTCATCCACCGTTTATCGCTTTGTGAGACGTCGTACGACGTTTGGCGTCAACATCCAACGAAATCGCGCACGCGGAAGATCGTCGCGTTCACGGCTTGATTCGACCTCGAGCGACAGAGCCGCGCCTTTGCGAACGTCGATCGCAATCGCATCCGCCGATCCTGCAAGAAGGAGCGACGCGAAGCGCGAGAGCGACGGCTCGTGACCAACCCACACAACGACGGGTATCGCTCGCAGCGCCGCAACCGTGCGAAGCATCGCGCTGAGTTGCGCTGCTTCGTCTTCCGCGTTGTCTCGCGCCTCAAGGCGTTCGAGTCGCGCGGGCTTCGGCCACCGCGCATGTTCTTCGAGCAGCATCGCTGTTTGCCAAGCGCGGACAAATCCGCTCGACTCGACAAGATCGACGCTTGGGACAAGTCGTCGTAAACGCTTGGCGAAACGCGCGAACTGCTCGCGGCCTTCCGCCGTGAGCGGGCGCCGACTGTCATCAGGCCACGCCGATGCGTCGCGGTCGAAAGCCTTGGCGTGACGGACGAGAATCAGTTCCATCGGAAACCTCACGGAACACGAGCGAGCGACAACCATGCGAACAACGATCACGGCACGGTAGCCGATTGGCCCGAATCTGCGACAATCGCCGCATGGCGTCCGAGGTTCTCTTCACAAACGCTCGCATTCTCACGCTTGCGCAACCGACTCCGCGCGGTGATTCGTCGAACGGTGCAGGTCCCCGCCGTGGACATGCCATGCGCGAACTCGGCGTCATCGAGCGCGGCTACGTGCACACCCTCAACGGCCGTATCGCAGCAGTTGGTGCGGGCGATCCGCCCGCGAGTATTAAGGCCGCGTGGTGCGACTCGCAGGGCCGCGTCTTGATGCCCGCCTTTGTCGATTGCCACACGCATGCGTGTTGGGGCGGCAATCGATATGCGGAAGTGGCCGAGCGACTCGCGGGAGTCCCCTACCTCGACATTCTCGCGCGCGGCGGCGGCATCATGTCCACCGTGCGCGCCACGCGTGACGCGTTTGCGAACGATCCACTCGGCGAAGGACTCCTTCGCATCCTCGCGCGCCGTACCGATGAAATGCGCCGCCGTGGCAGCCTCGCGATCGAGGTGAAGTCGGGTTACGGCCTCGATCGCGTGACCGAGCTTGAAATGCTCAGAGCGGTGCGCGCACACGGAAACAACGCCGAGCACGATGGCGACGGCTTCTTCGTCCCGACATTCCTCGGCGCGCACGCGATCGACGGCGACGAGACGGCGTATTGCACGCGCGTGATCGAGGAACTCTTGCCTGAAGTCGTCGCAGAGTTCGGGCCGATCGCGTGCGACGCCTACTGCGAGAAGAGCGCGTGGAGTCCCGCGTGGACGAAGCGCCTTTTCGAACGCGCGCAGGCACTCGGTTGCCCGCTGCGTGTCCACGTCGATCAATTCAACGAACTTGGATTCCTCGAGACGGCTTTGGAAATGGGTGCGCGCAGCGTCGATCACCTTGAGGCAACATCGCGCGATGGGCTCACACGCGTCGCGCGTTCACAATCGACGGCGGTGCTCCTACCAGGTTGCGGTCTGACGCTTGATGGCCGCTACGCGAACGGCCGGTTTCTTATCGACGAGGGCGCTGCGGTCGCGATCGCAACCAACTGTAATCCAGGTTCGAGCCCGATCGTCTCGATGCCGCTCATCATCGCGCTCGCGGCGCGTTTCTGCGGACTCACGCCTGCAGAAGCGATCACTGCCGCGACCTTCAACGCCGCGTGCGTCCTCGGCATCGAGCACGAAACTGGCTCGATCGAAGTCGGCAAACGCGCGCACTTCGTCCTGCTTCCAACGCACGACGAGCGCGCGCTCGCCTGCGAGTGGGCGATGTCTGAACCGATTGAAGTCTTCGCCGGTCACGCACTCTTGTTCTGATCGCGCTGAAGCGCAATTCCTGCGCGGCGACTGCCCGCACAAACCTCATTTGCTGAACTTTCGGAGCCGCGACCAAAGTCGCGCCGCGAGTCGCCCGATTTCTGCGCCACGCAATGGTCGCGGGTTGGTCCGCGGCGCGCGAAGAGTCCCCACGGAGTTTCACATGTACAACACGATGCCGAACGGCTGGTCGCCTTTCACTACGCCTTCGAACACCTGCAACAACTGCCCAGGCTTCGAGAGCAGCGACTGCTGCGGCGGCAACGGCTTCCAGAACAGCACGCCGACTGGCGCCTGGAACAACGGTTGGAACAACGGTTGGAATCCCAACTTCGCGAACTTCTTCGGCGGCAACACGCCGTGGACGAACACGTGGTTCACCAACGGGTGGAACAACAACACTGCGTTCAACAACAACTGGAACCGCACCAACGCGTTCACCACGAATCCGTGGATGAATACCCTCGGCGGCTTCGGTCACTTCAACGGTTTCAATGGCGGTTTGAATGGCGGCTTCAACGGCGGC
>JAIYCA010000200.1 GCA_027488265.1 Planctomycetaceae bacterium | reverse complement strand
TTCAACCACGCGGACCGCATCGCCGCGAGCACGGAGCCCTGCGATAACACGCGCCGCGGCAAGCGATGGAAGTTGCGACGGCTCGCGCATCACGGCGACGAGTGCGCTTTGGCGCACGCGCGGAGCAGTACAGGCCCGTAGCGCAAGACCGCGAGCGATACGCGACACTCGGGGCTCAGAATTGGATGCCACAGCCGGGGCGATCCGCTTCGGATCGACAAACAACGGTCGCATAGGTACTCCTCGTCAGAATTGGCCGGGGGGAACGACCCCGACGGCAGGAGTCCGCGCGAGCGACGGTGTTCTCTCACATCCCAAGCGAACTTCTCAAAAGCGGCCGCCACGCAGCGCCGCGCGCATAAATCGGGCCAAAAAAGAAACCGGCCGAGGACGTGCCTCGGCCGGAGAAGAACTCAGATTTCTCGCGGGAACTCAGCCCCAGTTCGAGAGCAGAATCGCAAGGTCGGACGCGCCGACTTCGCCATCGGCGTCGAGGTCTGCGCTGCACGCACCCTTGCCGCATGCGCCCCACTGCGAGAGCAGCTCGCCGAGGTCTGCGGCGTCCACGATGCAGTCGGCGTTGATGTCGCCAGGGGTATCACAGACGCGCGCGACTTCGTACACCGCGAGCGTGCCGCTGATTTCGTGCGCCACGAGCAGCAGTGCCTTGCCAGTCGGGCTGTCGCTCTCGGAGACGAACACGATGCCTTCAGGACCGAGGTCGCCGGCGCCGGCAGTATTCGGCGCGAACGCGAAGTCACGCGAATTGATGTAGCCCTCGAAGACAGGCGCAGCTGGATTGTCGACCGAGTAGGCGAAGATGCCGCCGACGCGCTCGCAGATCGCGAAGAGATACGGACGACCACCGATCTCGCCGAACGCCACGCCTTCCGGCTCTGGGCCCTTCGCACGGCTGCGGTTGTCGCGCGTGTTGTTGGTGTTGCTTGCGTTGAAGTTCAGCGGGAACTGCGTCGCGGTGTACTGCTCGAAGAAGTCGCCCGAATCCCACACGCGCGCGCCGCTCGCGTTCCAAATCGTGATGCCACGCGAACCGATCGCGACGATGCGATCCCAGTCGCCGTCACCATCGAGGTCGCCGAGGTCCTTGCGAACTTGGAGTCGACCGAGACGCGTATTGACCTTCAGCCAATCGCGGCCGGGGAAGAGTTGCTTGTCGAGCGTGACGGTCGCCGAAGCGATCGTGGTGAGATCGACGAAGGTGCCCCACTCACGCGAGTCGCCTTCGTTTGCGGTGGCGTAGTACTGCTGGCCACCCGAAACGAACGAGGCCATGCCGTCGGCTTGGTACGCGCCTTCCACTGGCCAGCCGGCGATGCGATTCACGCCGTCTTGATCGCTTGGATCGAGACCATTGCCCGAGAAGGTGATCATGCCGAGCGTCGTTGGCACTGCGGAGGCGTTCACTGGGAACGTACCCGTCGCGAGATCAAACGTGAGCGGCATGCGGAAATCGTTGTCGTTGATGACGAACAGCGTCGCCGGATCGCGCATCGCAAGACCTTCGACCTTGTCGCCGTAGTTCGCGTAACCAACCGCTGCGAGATCGACGTGCACGGTCTTCGAAACCGGAACGATGCCTGCCGCTGCGAGTTGCGCAGGCGTCATCTTGTCGAGCGTGCCGCCTGGACCAGCAATCGCCGGGGGAAGCGTCGAGATATCAGTCGCGCCTGCGAGATCAATCTTGAAGACCTTCTTGAGGGACGACGAGCCGACCGAACTATCGCGCTCGACGACGAGGAACTTGCCCGGCGCGAACGCGCAGGCGTCACCGATCTTGTCGCTCTGTCCACCTTCGAGGACGTAGATGTACTCAGCAACGACGGTGTTCGTCGTCGTGTTGAACTTCGCGATGCGTGTGTTGCGCGACGTCTTCGAGTTGGCATCGTTTGCAACGTCTGGGTTATCAAGTGGGCTCTGCACGAAGCAGTAGACGAAGTTGTCCCACACCGCGATCGCTTCGAAACCGCGATTGTCGCGGCGCTGCGCGTAGACCGCAGGGAACGCCTCGGTGCCGACATTCACGCCGAACGCATTCGAGCCTGCAGGTACGAATCGATCAAGCATGAGACCGGTCGCATCAAACTTGTACAGCGCCGGGCGGTATTCATCGCACATCCAAATGTTGCCGTTCGCGGTGCGCACGACGCCTTCAAGGTCGCCGCCGAGCGGATCGTTCGGAATCGTGTTGCCGAAGAGGTCAATCGGTTGCTCGTCGGTGTACGCGAGACCGGTACCAGCGCCTTGGATGTTCGGCAGACCCGTCATCGGCGAGCCATCGGGCTTGCGCAGCAAGATGGTGCCCGTGAACGCGAGCGCGCCCGTCGCGGGGTCGTAGGTGAACTGCACAATGCGTGGTTGGAAACCTGGCAGCGCGAAGGGACGCTCAAGAGCCGCATCGCCGTCGACGTTCACTGGCTCGAGATTCGGGCCGCGATCGGTGTTCGCCCAGAAGGTGATGACGCCGGTTGCTGCGTTGACGGAGTCGATCCAAAGACCGCTGAATCCGCCGAGAAGAATGTCTTGACCAGCGGCGGTCGTACCGAGCACCGGAGGATTGGTGAAGGTCGCGGCCGTGAGGCTTGGCGTACCCGCGCCGTGATTCTTCGTGCCGAACGGCCGCACAGCCGTGATGGCTGGCACCGTGAGATCAATCACCGCGTGCGCGGCGTGTTCTTGCAGGGACACCCACGCCGTCGAGCCATCGGCCGACACGGCGATGGACTCAGGCTCAAGATCTTGACCGATCGTCGGGCTGCCTGGGCCGAACGCGCGGACCGACGCGTCAATCGTGCCTGCGGGGAGACCGTTGAAGCCAAGCGTCGTGACGTTTGCTTGCGTAATCGTTGCGCCGCTCACATCGATGATGCTGATCGTGCCTTCAGGGTCGATCGAGTAATCGGTCGCGGGTTCGCCTTCGTTCGCCGTGAGGACCTTCGTGCCGTCAGGCGTGAAGGTAATCATGTCGGGCAACGCACCGACCATGACGCTCGCGAGGAAGGTTCCGTTGGTATTGAAGAAGACTGCGTAACCGGGATCCGTCTTCGCAACACCTTGCACGGCGCACGCGAGCTTGCCGTTCTTCACTGCCACGCTTTGCACGCCGCCACCGTACGGAAGCAGCGAGATGGAGCCTTCCGAAACAGGGAAACCAGGAATCTGGAGATTGAAGATGTCGATCGCGTTGGTGAGACCGTTGACGACGAACGCGCGATTTGTCGCGGCGTCGAAGGCGACGATTTCAGCGCCCGCAACGTCGTAGCCAGCGCGTGGCGTGCTCGCGAGTTTGTTGAGCGTGATGGAAGGGCCACCTGCAAAGGTGGAAGAAGCCGTGAACGCAGCTGAAGCGACAGCGGCAACGAGAAACATCGATCTCATAAAAACCTCCAGTGTTGGGCTAGAGGTTCGCGTGACGCGATCAGTAGGACGTTGATTGGGCGTGAAGAGCCTGTGAGCCCTCTGTTTAGGCCGAGTGAAGACGAATGGCGGCGAGTGGGCATTCAGACTCCCCCATCACGCAGGCCTCGCCGTGCACTCTCTCGCTACCCCCACACGCCGCATCACAACACTTCATCACCACGCACCCAATCACCACGTGTAGGTGACTTTGTATTCGATGGTCTTCTTGCCTTCGCTTGGGACCTCGAGGTCAAACGCGATCGTTCCCGAATCGAGCTTCTCAAACGGCGTGTTCTGATTCTCGATCTTCCAATTCGTCCAGCGGTAGAGCCGTTCGAGCA
>JAIYCA010000459.1 GCA_027488265.1 Planctomycetaceae bacterium | reverse complement strand
GAGGAGCGCGGTGAGCATCATCGGCGCCACGATGGTTGCGTCGCTCTCGACGACGAACATCGGCGTGTCCTCGGTGAGCTTGCCCCCTCTGTTCTTCTCGTTGTGCGTGGCACCCGAGTACGAGCCGTCGTTGGTGGTCGAGTCGCTGATCTCGCAGAAGTACGCCGACGGACGCGCATTTTCCTGCAGGTCGTACTTCATCTCGTGGCTGGACACGACCATCGGCAGCTTCGAACGCTGCACGGTCCCCGAACGCCTCCTCAACGACGCGCCAACTACACCTCGACTGCCCTCGACGGTACATCAACCTCACCCCGGCCTCGTTCGACCGCTGCCGCCTGCACACGCGCGACGCGCACGGCGCGGCGTGGAACGATGTCCCATGCGAGGCCAACCAAGCCGAGCGCGCGAACTTCGAGGTACGTGATGTCGAGTTCCCACCAACGATGGCGAACGCTGCAACACGCGGGATCGGCGTGATGGTTGTTGTGCCAACCTTCGCCGCACGCAAAGAGCGCGACCAGCCAGTTGTTGCGGCTGTTCTCTTCGGTGTCGTGATTTCGGTAGCCGAAGATGTGCGTCAAACTATTCACGCTCCACGTGATGTGCCAAACGAGCACCGTGCGCAACAACACGCCCCACACGACGATGCCCGTCGCGAAGTACGCCGCGCCCGCGGCATCGGTCCACAAGAGTGCCGCCGCAAACGCCACCGCCGCATACACGACAGCCTGCGCCGCGTAGAACCACAACGGGCTCCACGGTCGCTTCTCGATCCACATGTAGAAAGGGTCGCTGAGCACGTCGCGCGCGTAGCGCTCGTAACTCCCTCGCTGATGCAACTCGCGATTGCGAACGAGGAGCCACCAGAGATGCCCCCAAAGAAACGTGACCATCGGCGTGTGCGGATCCTCACGCTCGTCGCTGTGCGCGTGGTGCATGCGATGCGTGGCGATCCACCGCGCGGGGGAATCCTCGAGGCAGCAGAGTGCCCCGACGACGAGCACATGTTCGAACCAGCGCGGTGTGCTGAAACTGCGATGCGTGAGCAATCGGTGGTAGCCGAGCGTGATCGTCTGTCCGAAGACGTGCACGCCCACGAGGCAAACAATCACCGCGGTCCACGAGAAAAAGGCGGGCACGAAAACCGCAAGTGCGAGCGCATGCACCGCAACAATCGGAACGAAGTAGCGGAGAAGCACCTGCCGGGGTTCAGTACCGGTGGGACGCTCGAGGGAGATTCGGTTGTGTGTCAAGAAAGTGCGTTTGGTGCACGCCGAAGCGTGAGATGAGGCGCCGTTCGTCTAGTGTCACTGTGGTGTCGCGTGGTTCGGCGCGCGTCGGTGTCAATGAACACACTCTAGCAGTGGGGCGGGTGCGCGCGATCACCGAGTCGAGTTTTCCGACGATGGAACCACGCGGTGGTCGGCCCCGCAGAGCCGACCACCGACCACCGACCACCGATCAACGACCACCGACCACCGATCAACGAGTCCCGATCAACGTCACGACGGCCAGTCATCGGCTTCGGTCTGAGCTTGCCGCTCGCGCTCAGCGGCCGCGAGCTGTTTCCCGCGACGTTGGCGTACGGCGCTTCGTAAGACAGCTGTGAGTTCGCGTCCGTCGAACGGCTTGTGCATCAGTGCGAATGCATGCTTCGCGCGCGCGGCCTTCGTCACACTGCCTTCTCGCGAACCTGTCATGTAGACGTACTGCGGCGCCTCATGTCCCTCGAACTGCTGCAACCGATCGTGCACCGAGAAGCCGTCGCCAGCGGGCATGCCGATATCCAGGAGGACAACATCGGGATGCACCCGACGCGCCTCTTGCACCGCCATGTAGCCGTCCTGCGCGGTATGCACCTCGAATCCTGCCGCGGCAAGCCGCGTTGAAACCGCGTCGAGCAACGCTCGATCGTCATCCGCAACCACGATGATGGGCTTCGACATATCCCCCCCAATCGGCGAGTTCTTCGCCAACACCCTGACCTACTCGCCATCCGCACCGTGCGGAGAGCGCACTCCGTCGTCGCCGGTCGCGCGGCGTACCAGCGTCGCTTCGATCAGGTCGATGAGTACCGACGGATCGAAAGGCTTCTCGAGCAAACTCACGTTGTTCACCCGACGAAGTCGTCGCTTGAAATCCTCACGGAAACCTGTGATGAAAATGATCGGTACGGCTTCGTCGCGCTGCAGCGCATCGGCGAGCGCAATGCCATCGCCGCTTGGCATGTTGAGGTCGCTGACGACCACATCGAAGCTGCGTCGTCGCCACTCGCTCAGCGCCTGCGCGCCTGTACCTGCCTCGACGCAGGAATAACCCGCGCGCGAAAGTCGCAGCGAAATCACCCGTCGCAAGTCTGGGTCATTGTCCACGATCAGAATCGTTGCATCGCTTTCCCTAGACATGTGTCACGCTCCTTGCTCCGGTTTGCCGCGCGATGGCATCGCGCAGCGTGGCGATGACCTCGTGCGGGTCGTATGGCTTGGTGAGATAGGCGACGGCACCCGCCGCGAGTGCCGAGTGTCGTGCGCTGTCTTGCACATTCGCACTGAGAAACAACACTGGGATGGTGGAAAGATGAGGGTTTTGCCGAAGCCGCGCATACACCTCGAAACCATCCATGTCGGGCATGCGCACATCGAGCACGATCGCGTCGGGCCGCGTCTCTTGCGCAGCGACCAACCCCTCGAGGCCGCTGTTCGCGGTCAACGCGATGAAGCCCGCCGCGCGAAGACGAATCGCGAGGACTTGCGAGAGGCCCTTCTCGTCGTCAATGACCAGAATTCGACATGGCATAGCCTTGCTCCAAAAGGATGGCGTTGCGAATGACGCTGCGCGCACGGGCACACTCTGCGGGGTATCGCCAACTTCCACCGATCGACACCGTGGGTTGGGCGTCGTCGTCGTCGGATGTGCGCAGCGACATTTCAAGACGCTCGCGCCAAGTCTCTGGCGAACCCGTTGGACCGAACACGATGACCGATCGACCGTTCGCAGATGCGACGGCGATATCACTTGGGCGCGTTGTCGCGACCACGAGACGCCGCAGTTCCTCCACAGTTCCTGCGGTGCATGTGACGCACAGCATCCCGACCATACTTGGGACTTCTTCGCGCTCTGCGAGGCGTTCGAAGAAGCGTTCGATGACGATGTCCATGCGCATCGCGGGAACAGTGAAGGAGAAGATGGTGCCTTTGCCGAGGTCGCTTTCGACGGCGATCGTGCCGAGGTTGAGCCACACGAGTTGCCGTGCGATGTTGAGTCCCAGGCCGAAGCCTTTGACGCTTGGGCTGAGGGCGTTTGGAAGTTGACGGAAGCGTTCGAAGAGCAACTTGAGATCGGCGGGTGCAAGCCCTGGACCATGATCGACCACGCTGAATTCGACGTCGCCGAGCGCGCTCGAGCGTGCGCCGATCAGCACCGTTCCACCTTCCGGTGAGAACTTGATTGCGTTGGTCAGGAGGTTCATCACCACGCGACGCACCTTCTCTTCGTCGGCGAAGATCGGTGGAAGTCCATCTTCGACATGTTGGATGACGTTGATTTGGCGGGCCGCGGCTTTCCGCGCGATCATCTTCTGAACAGCCGCGAATACCGACGCCACCGAAACACTTCGACGATCGACGCGCAGTCGACCGGCGCGCAACTTGCTTGAGTCAAGGAAGTCTTCAACCATCTGGTTGAGATCGACCGCGGCGACATCGATGACCTGAAGCCATTCCTGTTGTGAATCCGACACAGGGCCGCCGAGGCCATCGGCGATGATCGAGGTGTATTCCTTGATGACCGTCAGCGGCGTGCGGAATTCGTGCGAGACGTCGTCGACAAATCGATGTGCGCGCTCGGTCATCTCCTCGAGACGCCTGTTTTGCCGCGCAAGCAAGTCGTTCAGGTTCAAGAGTTCTTGTTTTTCCCGTCGCTCGCTGATGTCGCGCACGATTTTCGCGGCCCCGACGACGGCACCTGATTCGTCGCGCACGACCGAGAGCGCGACCGAAACTTCGACCGCGCCGCGCGAACCACACAAGCGCGTTGTTTCGTATTGCTCGATGCGCTCGCCTTGTGCGATGCGACCGAGCGCGAGTTGCTCGCGTGCGCGCTCGGCTTCCGGTACGAGTTCGAGTTCGTCGAGGTCGGTCAACGCGCTCGGTTCGACGCCGAAGAGGTGACCCGCAGCAGCATTCGCCGATTGAATGCGGCCATCGAGGGTGAGCCCGAGAATCGCGTCTTCGGAATTGGCGACAATCGCTGCAAGCCGCGCGCGCGCCGATTCGATCACACGACGTTCGTGGATATCTTCGAGCGAACCTGCCATGCGAAGTGGCCGGCCTTCGTTGTCCCAGACTGCTTGTCCGGCTGCGTGGAACCAGCGGTATTCACCCGACTTCGTGCGAAGTCGATAGTCAAGCGAGTAGGGCGTACGTGCGGTGAGATGCGCCTCGACCGCGCGCGTGACGTGCGCTCGATCGTCCGGATGAATCAACTCCGCCCACGTCGACACGACGTTGGGGAGTTCGTGTTCCGCGTAGCCGAGGAGTTGCTTCCAGCGCGGCGAGAAGTAATCGCGCCCTGAGGCGATATCCCAGTCCCAAATGCCTGCGGACGAACCCTTCACGACGAGTTCGAAGCGCTCTTCGGCGAGTCGGCGTTCGGTGATGTCGAGATGGATGCCCGCCATGCGCAGCGGTTTGCCCTCGGCGTCGCGCTCGTAGACCTTGCCCGAGTCGAGCACCCAGATCACGGAGCCGTCTTTCGCGCGCAGGCGATGCTCGCAGCGATAGAGGTCGCTGCGGCCCTCGAAGTGATCCTTCAGCGCGTCGCTCGCCATCTGTGCATCTTCGGGATGGACGATGCGCTCCCACGACCGCACGTGTGGCTCGATCTCGCTCGGGTGATAGCCGAGCATTTCGCACCAACGTTCGTTGAAGTGCACCTCGCCCGAAGGAATGTGCCAATCCCACGTGCCGAGTTCCGCGCCGGCGACGATGAGTTTCTGTCGGCGCTCCGAGACAGCGAGTTCGTGCCGAGCCGCGACCGCGGCGGTGACATCGCTCTCGATCGCCATGAACCCCGTGACAACACCGGACGCATCGCGCACGGGTTGAATCTCAAGGTCAAGCCAATAGTCGCGACCGTCCTTCGCGCGATTGAGTACTTCAACGCGGCACGGGCGCTGCTCGCGAAGCGCTTTGCGCATCTCGCGAATGGCATTCGGATCGGTGTCTTTCGTCTGCAGGAAGTCGCCAGGGACGCGGCCCATGACCTCTTCGAGTTTCCAACCGGTGATACGCGTGAACCCTTCGTTGACCCACGTGATGCGCCGTGCGAGATCGGTGATGACGACGGCATTTGTCGTGTTCCGTGCGACGAGCGCGAGTCGTTCGAGTTCCTGCACGCCCATCTCGACGCGCGCGCGGGAGAGGTGAATTGCCTCGCCGAGTGCGGAGATTTCATCGGACTTGAGTGCGGGCGTCGTTTGTGTTGATTCGTCCGCGGGCTTGTCGCAACGCTCGCTCGGTCTTTCCCCGCGCGCCGTCGCGAGATGCGATTGCCCCAGAACGCCGCTCTCGCCTACGCCCGCTGCTAACGCTGCGATGCGGTTGATGACGCGCCGACGTAAGACGGTTGCAGTCACGATGCCAAAAACAGCCATCGCACCGAGCGAGAGAGCACCGGAGGAAAGCGCGGACATGAGCGCACCCGACGCGACGCCGCTTGCGTCGATATGCACCATCGCAACGGCGTTGTCGCCGAAAGGCACGGTGTACTGCAGTTGTTTCTCGGTCTCGTCAAGCTGCATCGCGGGAGCGCGTTCCTGTGCGACGCGCTGCAGAGTGGATGCGATGGCTTCTGGCGGCGATGGCTGGCCACTCACGTCGCGCCATTCCTTGCGCGAACTCGCTCGAATGCGCAGCGGTTCGCCGCCCGCGACGACGAGCAGCGTCACGTCGGACTCCGTGGCAAGTCGCTCGACGACCGACTGGAGTTGTGCGTCCGTCAGGTTCGCTTCTTGCAACGCTTCGACGGATGCAATCGCGAGCCGCGCTTCGGATTCGAGGTGCGCGTGGCGTTGCGCTTCGTAGAAACAGGTCATCGCATAGGTGATGGCGATGGCACAAGCGCCGAACACCGCGAGAAGCGGAAGCATGACGCTTCGCTCAAGCGAGCGGAAGCGTGTTCCTCGCGGAAAGTGTTCCCGGTGACCCGTACCCATGGAAGTGCATCCGTGGCATCACATGCGATGTCGTACCCGCGATGCCGTTGCGCAAGGATCGGCGTGCGATTTGGGTTGGTGCAGTGAAGTTCGCATCATGCGCACGCAAACCGCCTGAGAAGGTCGTGATACGTGCATTGCGGCGCACAACGGGGAATGCGCCCCTCAGGTGCATTCCGACCTCGTGATGCGGTTCTCGCTCGGTGCCTGAGCGATCACGCGTTGGGGCGATCGTTGCGACTTCAACCCTCGCGCTAGACCAGTGGCCATGAATCCGTTCTGCCCGGGCGGACGAGATTACGATTATGAAGATTTGCATCTCGACCGTTCTCGCTCTTGGCCTGACTCACGTTTGCATGGGCCAGGTGATCACTTCGTGGACTGCGCCGAGCAGCGACGATGGGAATCCAGTCCCGAACTTCGTGCCATCATGGCGTTGCAACTCTTCAACCGGGGCGATCACGAACCTCCCAAGTCTGAGTCAATCGCGTGCACTGGCCGCTGATAACACGCTTGGACGTCTGTATCAGTCCGGTGGCTCGTCACTCCAGACGCACGGCATGAATGCAGACGGCAGTCTCTTCATGATCTCGCCGTGGATCACCGTGAAGACGGCGGCTGGTGTGTCGGCCGTGTCCCGCCAGATTGAATCCATGGGCTTTGCCAATGGTTGCTTTACGCATCGGTCTTCCGCTCGACGGCCGACGAGACCAATGGTCGTGGCCTGCCTCGCGGCCTCTGGACCATCGATCCGCAGACCGCAGTCGCAACCGTCATCCCTGCCGCTGCCGCCCTGCCAGTGCTCAAGGGGATGGACTACAACCCGGATGACGGTTTCATGTACGCAGTCATTGGCCCCAATGGCGCCCAATCGATCATCCGCTTCGATCTCAAGAGCTTCGATCCGACGGTCGTGGTAGTGATTCCACCTTCGGTGTACGCGGGCGTGACCGGCGTGCCGTTCGACGGTGTCGCGGTGGGTGAGGGCAAGGTGTTCCTCACGACGGGTCTCAACACGCTGTACGGCAATATCCCAATCGGCGTCCTGAACCTGGTAACCGGCACGTTCGAGACCGGTCTGCCCGCTCCTCGAAAGGTCGCCGAGAACAGTTACTACGCCGGAGGTGCAACGTACTTCCGCCCGTTCGAACTGGTATGCGCAGCCGACATCAACAACGATGGCATGGTCAGCGGCGATGACTTGGCCACGCTCATCAGCGGTTGGGGGGCATCTGGAAGTGCTGACCTCGATGCGAGCGGTGTGGTCGATGCTGGCGATCTCACAGTGTTGCTCTCTGCCTGGGGTGCCTGCCCCTGACCTGACGGCACCGTTGCGAAGGCACGCAAGGCGTTCCTGTGTGGAGAGGCAGGCGGTGCACGGCACTGTCGTTCTCCATCCCGCAGAACCGCGTTACTTTGATCGCGTTCCGCTCTGCTTTGTCTGTTGCTTGGTGTCTTGCTTCCGCTCTTGCTTGATCGCGATCGGCACGTAGCCCGCTTCGAGCCCCTTCGGCGGCGTGACGATGAGCGCAGCGTCGAGCGATGCGAGTGAGCCCGTCGTCGGCGGCGCGATGTACTCGCGCTCCTTCGTCCACGCGCGGTGGATCAGTTCGACGCGGCGCTGCGCCTCTTCACGCTCGGCATCGGTGAGGCCGGCGTTGAGCATCGCGGGTTGATCGGCGAAGCGGTACCACGCGTAGGTCACGGTGCTGCCGTCGCCGAGCGTCGTTTCGAAGGGGCCTGCAACGGGGCCAGGCTTCTTGAACGGGCTGTCTGCTTCTTCGGGCGTGACGTACGCGCCTTCACCTTTCTCGCGCGGCGTATTGAAGCGGAGCTTCGCGAGGCCGGTCTCACTTGGAACGTCCTTCGCGTCGACCGCGGTCCACAGCGGCTTCTTTCCTTCGCGCGGCGTGAGCCGGAAGTACTCGGGCAAGCGCACGCGCGGGCCGCGACCTTCGGCGGCTTCATCGACGGGCTTCACGAGCGCTTCGTTCCACGTGTATCCGTACGAATACTCGTCGTGCGCGACGGGTGTGCCGAATGCGCGCCAATCGATGTCGCGACGCTCGTCTTTGTCGGTTTTCTCGCCGAAGATTCGCCACGTCGATCCGCCGCCACTCTTGAAGCGCTGCACATGCGCCGCCGCCGGATCGAGCGCGCCGCTCGCGGGGCTTCCACCAGCGAACCACGCGCGCACAGCGTCGGGGAGCGCGGCGCGCGTGTAGCTCGTCAAACGATGCAACACCACGGTGCGGCCGGAAGCGTCGACGGGAAACGACGTCGGCGCGACGCGCGCGTAGGTCGTGCCGTCGGCGGTTTCGGCAGCGATCGACGCAGGGACCCACTGCGTTTCCATTTGGAACGCCTTGTTCGGATCGCTCGCGCGCGTGTCGAGCAGTTTGCCCGCGAGTTCGGGGCGGGTGAGGATGTTCTCCGCCCAGAAGTGCGGCGTGAAGAACGCGACGGGGCCCTTGAAATTCGCGGTGTTCAGAAAGAGCGTCCAACAGTTGTCGCCGGTTGCGGCTTGCGCTTGGCCGTTGATCTCGCGCGCGGGCTTCGCTTCAACAAGTGGCAGCGGCACGTAGCCGTATCCGAAGAGTTCGCCGCATGTACCTTGCGCGAGGTTCAAGCCATCGGGCGGCCACACGACCCACGGTGAGAGTTGCGCGACGGCGTACTTCCCGAGCGGATTCTTCCAATCGCGGCCTTTGCCGGCACCGGGGCCATTCGCCCACGCGGAGAAGTCGGGCGCAACGCCGCCCATGATGAACTTCGGCGTCTTCGTCGCGAAGCGCGTGTCGCGCCACCAACCGAGACCGCCTTCGATGTCGGAGTACATGTTGCCGGGCTTGTCGTTCGGATCGTGCTTGCCGTCGGCGCCGCGTGCGTACTGCGCGAACATCCACGTGCCGAAGAGGCCGGTTTGGAAATTCGAACCGGGGTAGCGCTCGACGACGGGCCACGCGGCGGCGTAGAGCGAGAAGCCCGAATTGAATTCTTCCGGCACGCGCTCGACAGGCACGAGCATGTAGCCCGACATCTCGCCTTTCTCGGGCGCGGGGGTTGGCTTCGACGGAAGCGTCGGTACGAAAGCCGGTGCGCCGTCGACCGCAAGCGCGCGCATCGCTTTCCCCAGTGCGTCGCCGACGAGAAAGTACGTCTCACCGTTGCCGAACTCGTGGTGGCCGTGGCCGGGATTCGGTGAGTCGCTCGGCTCGCGCACGAACGCCGCGGTCGGCGCGAAGAGTGCAAGCGGCTTCGCGCGGTTTGCATCGCCCTTCACTTCGACGCGCGCGGCGGCAGCGGCCTGCGCTTGGCGCAGCGTGTTCCACTCGCCCGGCGCTTCCACCCACGGACCCGTGATTTCGCCGATCACGACAGGAAGTTCTGGCGTCGCGAATTCGCGGCGGAGATCCTCGACGAGGTGCACGAGATTCGCTTCGTACTGCGGCACCGCGGTTTTCGGTTCGCAGCCGTCGTTCCAACCGTGGTACCAGACGAAGCCCGCGAGTTCAGGCGTGCGTCCGGCGAGCGCGGGGATTTCATCATCGGCGCGATCGAGCGCGGTGCGCACGTCGTCCACCATCATGCGGTAGTAGGGGCCGACATCGCCACCCGACGATGGCGGACGGAAGTCCTTGTAGAGACTCTTGCCTCCCCACGCCGTTTTCACAAGCAGTACAGGTTCGTCAATCGCGTCGCCGAGCACGTGGCCGAGTTGGAGCTCGGGGCCGAAGTGGTGTTGATCGAGATACGGCGTGAAGCCGAGCGCGAGCGGGCCGAACTTCGCAGTTTCGTCTTGCTCGCGCTTGTAGCGGACGAAGACGTCGTCGCGCGTCTTCCACGTGCCGTCGGCGTTGCGAAGGTGGGCAACGAGCGCTGCGGTCTTGGGGTCCTTCGCGACAGAGAGCAGCGTTCCGCGACCGTCGTTGTAGTCCTTGCCGTCGAGGTCGACGACGCCGTGACCTTGCATGTTCGATTGGCCGGCCAAGATGAAGACTTTGTAGGTCTTCGAAGTTGGTGTGCTCGACGTTTGCGCGGCGTCAGCCGAACCAATGACTGCCAACGGCTGTTGCGAGGCAAACGCGAATGTGACCGTCGAAAGTGCAATGCACGCAGCGGCGAATTTCAGCATGAGCGCGATGGTACGAGATCGGTGCACCGTTCACGCGCACCGATCACATGAGCGGCTCACCAATCGACTTCTTGCGGCGCGGCCTCAACCGGCACCATCGGTCGACGCGCAGGAGTTGGCCCAAACTGCAGGTAGTACGCGATGTCTTTCTCATCGAGCCAACCATCGCGATTGAGGTCACCTGCAGCCGCTTCGCCAAGACCAGCGCGGCGCAGCGTGCGCACAGCAATCCGAGATCGCGGTTCAGCGCCATCAAACGCGCCGCAGGTTTGGCCCGTGCGAAGGAAGTTCAGCGAGATAAACGTGAAGTCTGCGGTCTGAACGACGCCGTTTGAGTTGAAGTCCGATCGCGCACCGGGCGTCGTCAACCCAATGTCACCGATGAAGACGCCGAAGTCGAGGACGTCGACGGCGTTGTCATCGTTGGAATCGCCTTGATGGAGCACGAACGATGCCGCCCAGCGAAGGCCCGCAACCGATGGAACCGCGCTTGCGGAAACCGAGTGCAGCGTGTCTTTCGCCGTGATGCATACGTGGGTCGCAGCGACGGGAATTTCAACGGCAGAGGCCGATCCCGCTGTTCCGTCGAAGGCGATTTGCTTGATGGTCGAAGTGCCTCCAGTCGTGAATCGGATCGACCGCGTTGACGCACCCGTGAACGTGCCCGTGAAGGTGACATCGGCATCGAGCAGCTGGTGATTCGCAACGGTGATAGAGAACGCTTGCGTCGCGCTGTTGCCCGCGCCGTCGATCGCGCGCACGGAGACCTGACTGGTTCCAACGGGGAAGTAGCCGCTCGCGGGCCATGCCTGCGCGATACCGCCTCCTGGATAGGTGATCGTGAGTTGCGGCGCGAGCGCGCCGTCGCAATCGTCCTCCGCGGTCATCGTGGGCGCCGCGACGAACGCTCCGGCGCTCGTGCCAGCATCGGCTGGCATCGACATCGACGTGGGCACCCCCGCGATTGTTGGCGCGCTGCCGTCGAGGCGAACCGCAGCGAGTGGCGATCCCGTGGGCGTCAGGCCCGAGCCAACTTCGGTCGCGACCAACGATGGCCATGCGGGGACGTTGGTGAGTTGCACGAGTGATGGTGCTGCGCAGAGCGTTGAGCCAGGCAGCACCACGAACGTGTAGTCGGCGATCACGCCACCGTTGAGCGTTGGAGGAGCGTTCGCAGCGCGACCCACTTCATGACGAACGAAGCCGTTCGTCGCGTCAATCGTTTCAGCGAGTTCGACGGTGAACGGCCCGCCCGCGACAGGAGTCGCGGAAACAAACGCAAGGCGCTCGGTGTTGAATTGCATCGAGGCGCGCACACCCGTGGCGCGCACGCCCGTTGGCGAAAGCGACATGCGGACGGTCAACAAGTCGCCCGGCGCGTACGCCGTGTCATTTGCGATGAACGTGAGTACTGGCACGACTTCAAGGCAATCCGCGATCGAGTTGCTGTTGGTATCCGCGTCCACAATGCCACAGCCGCATGCGCCGGGCGCGAACTTCGCACCGTCGGTTGGGCAGCCGTCGTTGGCATTCGCGACGTAGCCAGCGGGCGCGGTGCATGCGAGCGTTGGCATCGCAGGGTCACCTGCGCCGTCGCCGTCGAGATCGCGGAAGAATGTCGTGCGATCAGGCGCGGCGGCGTCCGAGTCGCTGGTCGAGCCGTTGCAGTTGTTGTCGACACCGATCGTGGCACACAACTCCGGAGCGCCTGGGTAGATCAGCGCGTTTCCATCGTTGCAATCGAGTGTTTCGCTGACACTGGTTCGATACCCAGGGTTCACGGTTCCTGGGCAGAAGATCGCGCCGGTCGCGAGGGTCGCGCCGTCGTTGTCTGCGTCGGTGTAGTAAAGCACCTTGTCGCTCGCGAGCGCATCGATCTCGGCGAGGTCGCCATCGCAGTCGTTGTCGATTCCAACGGTTGAGCAGAGTTCAGGGCCGCCCGGACGAATCGCTGGATTGGAGTCGTTGCAATCCGTCGAGGCGCACGCGCCATCGCCATCTGCGTCGGTCGCGCACGGCGTCGTCACGGTGGCATTCGACAGCGATCCGAGCACATTGAGGCCTGGGATCGTGCTGTCGTAGACCGCGGTGTCTGCGGTTGCGAGCCGCGTCAGCGTGGGCAGAATGCGTACCTGCGTGGTTTCAAAGTGCCGCTTCACTCTGAAGCGAAACGTCGTGACTTGCACGCCATTCAAGGGAACCAACACGGGATTGCCGAGGGGCGCGAATGCGCTGTAAAGCGCGTCGCCGTCGGCGGGCGGATTGACCTCGTTGATGCCTGTGTAGTCGCTGGCGGGTGAAGGAAACTGCGAACTGAGGAGTTGGACAGAACCAGATTGCGTGAGGCCGAGCAACTGAAGATCGGCGGGATTCCAACCGAGCACCATGTCGATGGCGACGAATCCGTCACCGATGAACGACGCAATCGGCTGCCGCGTTGCGCGGAGCTTCACGTCGATGGTTTGGTTGGTCGTCACATTGCCGACTGGTCCCACGAGTGAGAGATTGATCTGCGAATCAGCGCGTACCTGTGCGCCGAGCAGCAATGCGGCCGCCGTGGCGATGACACCATGGCGCAAAGGGGACATGAACGGCACACGCATCTCTACTCCTCGCGCCCTCGTCGATGTTCCCCGCGTCGTGAGACGATTGCGGCAGAGCGAAATTCGCACTGCCTCAACGCGGGGGTGATCTTCGAACAGAGTTCCGGGCTTGGCGCGAGATGAACCTACGCCGAGCCGCGTGCGAGTCAAGTCGCGGCGGCAACGCTTGACAATCTCAGTCGATCGTCTTGCTGCGGAAGACCCGAAAGCCGGTGCGCGTCGGTTTGTGCAGCCGAAATTGTGGCGTTATCGGATCTGATGTCCGCGAGGTCGAGGACGAGCGCCCTGAGTGGCCGAGTCGAGCGCGGGGGAAGCGAGCAAACGCGACACACAAAGAAGGTGCACGGCACGTGCCATGCAGTGCCAAGCACTGGGCGGCACGTGCCGTGCACCGTTTGAGTCGACCGATTGGCTCGCGCCCGCGCGCTTGTTACGCCTTCAAACTCGCCCTATCAATCACGAAGCGGTACTTCACATCGCTCTTTAGCATGCGCTCGTAGGCGGTGTTGATCTCGTCCATGCGGATCTTCTC
>JAIYCA010000177.1 GCA_027488265.1 Planctomycetaceae bacterium | reverse complement strand
GCTTCACCGCGCGGATCGAGGCCGAGGTCGGCGTCGACGCCGCCGACGCGCTGCGCGTCGAGTTGATCTCGAACGCCTGTCGAGACGGCGGATTCGCGGAGGGGATCGTCGATCAGTGGGGCTCCGTCGAGCGGCTTCTCCGTCGACTTCGCGACGACCGTGGGCTCGACGAAACGGCGCGCGCATCGGCGCTGCGCCTCGTGCGGGAGGAGCGACGGCGCTTCATCGCCGAGTGCGTGGCGGCGTATCGCAGCGTCCTCGCCGACGAACGCAGCTTCTCGCCCGGGATCGAGGTGCCGGGCGGCAGCGGTGTTCCGCTGGACCTCGCGTTCATGACCGGGTCGCCGGGTTCCGAGGAGCTTCGCGCGCGATTCGAGCGCGCGGCGCAGTCTTCGGCGGCGGAATCGTTCGATGCGCGGCTTGCGCGACTTGCCGGTGTCGCTGCGACCGCGCCGCGCGACCGGGACGATGTCGGCGGCGCTGGCCCCATCCTGCACTCCGACGTGGATGCGGACCGCGAGCGGCTCTTCCGCACGAACTTCGAGCATCGCTTCCTTGACGAAGGCGATGGCGACGACGAAGGCGGTGGCCACGACGAAGGCGGTGGCCACGACGAAGGCGGTGCGTCGGGGATGGGTTCGGCCGACGACGTCGCTGCGGACGATGGCGGCGATGCCGAGGCGCCGCGGCCATCCGCGTCGGACCTCCGGCGCGTCGGCGCCGCGCTCCGGCTCGACGGGATCGATCGGCCGCGCCACGAGATCGAGCCCGTGCTCGACGCCTTCCTGCGATCGTGGATCGCGTCGCGGCCCGACGGTGATTCCTCCGCTTCGGCGATGTTCGCGCGTCGGCGCGTCGAGCATGCCGCGGGCGCGCGTGGACGCGACCTCGAGGCGTGGCGCGAACTTCCCGACGTCGTACGCTGCGAGGCGGAGTTCGACGACGCGCGCGCGAAGGTGCTGGCGGCTGCGTTCGGCATGCCGCTCGATGCCGCGGCGCGCACGGCGCTGCGCCTTGAACAGGTCGGCCACTTCCTCGCCGCCCGGGAGCCTGCCTTCGGCGGGTTCCTCCCCGACGGGATCCTCGCGACCGCGACCGCGTGCGGTCTCGATCGCGCCGGGCAGCGGGCGTTCCTCGTCGAACTCGCGCCCGCGGTCGACGCGCTCGCCGACGCGCTTCCGGCGCTGGCCGATCGCGCGCGTGACGCGGCCGCTTCCGATCTCGCCGCCGAGCGGGCGCTGCAGGCGCGCGCGGAACGGGAGTCGGGCGACTCGGAAGGCGTGATGGACCGCGTCGAGCGTGGTGGACCGGTGCTCGACGCGACGAATGCATTCGAGGCGGAGATGGAACTGCGCATCTGCCGCATGCTGCTCGATGCCCTGCGCGCGATCGAGATCGATCCGCTGGTCCGGCTTCGATGTGGTCTCCGCCTCGTCGAGCGCGTGACGCGGACGGGTTGGAACGGGCCGACGTCGACGATCCGGCTGATCGGCGTCGTGCGCGAGGCGCTCGGCGACGACCCCGAGCGTCGCGCGCGACTCGATGCGTGCGAAAGGTCGCTCCTCGAGGAGGCGCTCGGCGAACTTCCGCCGCGCGAGGATCTAGCGCGCCGTGATGCGGTGGTCGCTGGCGCGGATGGAGCCGACCCGCATGCCGCGGCATGGGCCGCATGGCGCGATGATCGATGGCGACGGGAGGAGACCGCGCTTCGCAGAGGTACGCCAGATTTGGGCCCTCGTGCCAGCGACCTCGAGGGCCACCGGATGCGCCTCGTGCTCGAGGCAATCGACGGTGCCGCGAACGAGCCGCGGCTCCAGCGGATCGTGGCCATGCGGTACGCGACCGTCCTCGGGCGCCTGCGGCAGACACCGTTCGCGGACCACTTTCATCCCTGATTCGCGCGCATCCAACGCTGTCGCATGGCGGAAAGGTCCGCGGCCGCGCATGATGCGCGAGGAGTTTCGCGCGCCATGGATCAACGAGCTCAACCACTCATTCTCGCACTGGACTGTGGCACCACGAGCGTGCGCGCGATCGTCTTCGCCGGCGACGAAGTTCTCGCGAGTGCGCAGCGGGAGTTCACGCAGTTTTTCCCTGCGCCCGGCCTCGTCGAGCACGATGCAGAGGAAATCTGGGCCGCGCTCCTCGCGTGCATGAAAGATGCGGTCCACTCGGCGCGCGTCGGGGCACATGTCGGGGCACATGTCGGGTCACATGTCGGGGCACCTGCGATTGCCGCGATTGGTATCACGAACCAACGCGAGACGATCGTCGTGTGGGATCGGGCCACTGGTCAGCCGATCCATCGCGCCATCGTCTGGCAAGATCGACGCACGGCGCCCGTCATGGATGCGCTGCGCGCGGCGGGCCACGAAGAACTCGTGCGTGAGGCGACTGGATTGACGCTCGACCCCTACTTCAGCGCGTCGAAGCTCGCGTGGATCCTCGACGCGGTGGACGGTGCCCGCGCGCGTGCAGAACGCGGAGAACTCGCGGCAGGCACGATCGACTCGTGGGTCTTGTGGAATCTCACGAAGGGTCGCACGCATGCGACGGACGCATCGAACGCCTCGCGCACGATGCTCGCACGCATCGGTGGTCCGAATGGCGCCGCGTGGGATGACGCACTCTGCGAGCTCTTTCAAGTACCCCGCGCGATCCTGCCCGAAATCGTCGACAGCGCGGGCGAACTCGGTGTTGTCGATGCTTCGATCCTCGGCGCATCGACCCTCGATGCGTCAAATCGCGCCGCGGCGATTCCCGTCACTGGCATCGCTGGCGATCAGCAATCGGCGCTCTTCGGCCAAGGCGCGCACGCGATGGGGGATGCGAAGTGCACCTTCGGAACAGGCTGCTTTCTCCTCGCCAACGCAGGTGAGACGAAGCCGACGCCGCCGAAAGGACTACTTGCCACCGTTGCATGGCGTATCGCGGGCCAAACGATGTACGCCGTCGAAGGCAGCGTCTTTGTCGGCGGAAGCGCGGTGCAGTGGCTGCGCGATGGATTGCGATTCTTTGAACGCGCGGTCGAAGTGAACGCGCTCGCCGCGAGCGTTGCGGATACGGGCGGCGTGGTCGTTGTTCCGGCGTTCGCAGGGCTCGGCGCGCCGCATTGGGATGCGTCGGCGCGCGGCGCGATTTTAGGTCTCACGCGTGGTGCGACGAGTGCACACATTGCGCGCGCGACGCTCGAGGGTGTCGCACATGAAGTGGTTGATCTCATCGACGCCATTCGTGCCGGCGGCGTTGAGCTCCACGCGTTGCGCGTCGATGGCGGCGCTGCTGCGAGCGACTTCCTCATGCAATCTTGCGCTGATTACTCGCAGCTTGCGATGGAGCGACCGAAGACGTTGGAGACAACGGCACTTGGCGCGGCGAGACTTGCACGGGTGGGGCTTGCACAGGTTGGACTCGCGCAGACGGCGCTCGCTCACGCGCCGACGCCAGGGCAACCTGGCGAGAATCTGAGCGCGGTCAGCACGATTCCGGGCGGCCTCGACCGCCGCTTCGAGCCAGTGCTTGGCGCCGCGGAGCTCGCCCGCGCGCGTGCACGGTGGAACCGCGCAGTCGATACCGTACGGTTCTTCGGGAGTCCTGTATGAAGCGACCATTTGAACGTGCTGCACAACTCGCCTCATTGAAAGCGCTTGAATTCGAAGTGCTTGTCGTTGGCGGTGGTGCAACTGGCCTCGGCATCGCGGTGGATGCCGCGTCGCGTGGCTATCGCACTGCACTGATCGAAGCGCATGACTTTGCAAAGGCAACGAGTTCGCGCAGCACGAAGTTGGTCCACGGCGGCGTGCGTTACCTCGCGGAGATGCACTTCTCGCTCGTGACCGAGGCACTCGAAGAACGCGCGATTCTCTGCGAAAACGCGCCCCATCTCGTGCATGACCTCGCGTTCATCGTTCCAAAGTACCACTGGTGGGAAGGGCCGTTCTACGGCACAGGTCTTAAGCTCTACGACGCGCTCGCGGGCAAGCGGAACCTCGGCAAGAGTCGTTCACTCAGTCGCGAAGAAACAATTCAGGCGATTCCTGGTGTCCGTGAAGATGGGCTTCTCGGCGGCATCGAATACCACGATGCGCAGTTCGATGATGCACGCATGGCACTCGCGCTTGCCAAGACGGCGACGGATCGCGGCGCGAGCGTCGCGAATCGTGTGCGTTGCGTTGGGCTCGTCAAGGAAGACGGACAAGTCGTTGGCGCCGAAGTGCGCGATGAAGAGTCTGGCGAGACGTTCCGCATTCGTGCGTCGATCGTGGTGAACGCGACAGGTGTCTTCGCAGACAGCCTTCGTCGCATGGATGACCCACAAGCGAAGACAAGTTTGGAGCCTTCGCGCGGCACGCATCTCATTCTGCCGCGGCGTTTCTTGCCCGCCGATCACGCGATCATGGTGCCGCACACCGATGACGGCCGCGTGCTGTTCGTGATCCCATGGCACGGCCGCACGCTTGTCGGGACGACCGATACCGAAGTCAAAGAAGCCGAACTCGAACCGCGGGCAACGAGCGAAGACATCGACTTCATTCTGCGCAACGCGGGGCGATATCTCGCCGCGGAGCCAACGCACGCCGACATTCTGAGCGTGTTTGCAGGGCTTCGTCCGCTGGCGCGTCCGTCGGATGAGACGAGTTCCAAGAAGGTTTCGCGCGAGCATTCGATTGAAGTTGCGCAGTCGGGTTTGGTAACCGTCACTGGCGGCAAGTGGACGACGTATCGACGCATGGCAGAAGAAGCCGTTGAAGTGGTCGCGGAGACGGCGGGGCTCGAAGTGCGTGGATGTGCGACAGAGACGCTGCGTTTGCACGGCTACGACACCACGGCAGGGCTCGAAGCGGGGCTTCCAGATCCGCGACGCATGTACGGTTCCGATCGCGCAGAACTCGAGAAGATCGAGCGTGCGGATCGGTTCCATGCAGCGCCGATGCACGCGTCGCTTCCGGTCACGCAGTCAGAGGTGATCTTCGCCGCACGCAGTGAGATGGCGCGCAGCGTCGAAGATGTTCTCGCACGTCGCACGCGCTCGCTTCTTCTTGATGCTCGCGCTGCGATGGAAATCGCCGATGAAACGGCGCGGCTCCTCGGACGTGAACTCGAATGGTCCGACGCACAGTGCGCGGCGAGTGCGGCGGAGTTCCGCGAAGTTGCGCGCGGATATCTCCCTGCGTGATACGCTCCGTGCATGGACGCGAAACTTTTCTCGAACGCGCGCAGTGTGTTTTTCGCGCTGATGGCGTTTCCTGTGGTGTGCAGCACCAGCGCGGCCTTCGCGCAGGGCGCGAACGGTGGCGGAGGTTCGGCGCCTGCGACGACGCCTGCGGGGAGTTCAGAGACCCCGTGGCCCATCGTGCTCGGTACGCGCGCGGCCGCGCTTGAACGAAGTTGGCCGATCGTCGATCAGGTTGTGCTTGTGCCGGATGGTCGGACGTACCTCGACGAACTCTCGCGTTGGACGGAAACGACGCGTTGGCCTGTCCTCTTTGAAGACGACGTGTACGCGCCACTCTTTGTGCGCGGGTTTAAACCTGCGCGCGTCGTGCGGCGTGCGTCGGTTGGCGCGATGCCGGAAGCGCGTGCGGACCGCGAGAAACTCATCGCGACGTCCGCCGCGGAAGCGATCAAGGATGGCGCGGTGGACATCGTCGCTGCATGCGGAGCACGTGGATTTGCGCCGCCGATGGTCGTTCTCGCGAGCGCGGATGATTCCGCATGGCCCGCAGCCGCGGCCCTCGCGGCCGGACGCGGCGCTCCGATTCATTGGACGAACGACGACTTCGGCCGCGTGAACGACAAGATGAACTCCGCAACGTTCGTCCGACTCGCGACGGAACTCGAGCGTGCCGCCGATCGCACGGGGCTTCCATGGCAAGGGCTTGGCGATGCGATCGACGCCTTTGTTGTTTGCCGCGAAATCGCTTGGAAATGCGACCCTGAGCTTCCCGAGGCGCTGAAAGTCAACATCCCAAGCGGGCCGTTTCCGACCGCGCCAGGACAACCTGTTGCAACGCTCAACACCCTCGGCCGACATCGCGATGGCATGTGGTGGGCGATGGGTTCCGGCATCGTCGGAAGCGAAGCACGCAGCGCGTACGTGGCGATGGCTTCGCTCTTCGCGCCGCGTGAAAGCGCGTGGCTCTTCCACACCTACGACGCGGGAAATGGCTGGAACGACTACGACACTGCGAAAGCGGTCGAGCCGCTCGAAGCGCAGGGCATGGTGGTGCAATCGTGGGGCCGCGATCAATCGACCCTCGACGGTTGGCGGCGCATTCTCATGGGCGGCTTCGGTTCCGATGTTCTCTTCGTGAACTCGCACGGAGTCGCCACGCAGTTTGGCTTGGCCGCGGGCGGAACAGCAACTGCGCGCGATGTCCCCGTCTTCGATCGCCCGTCGATGGTGCACTTCCTGCACTCATTTAGTTTGGAGTTCCCAGCGAACGACGAGTGCATCGGTGGCGCGTTCCTCGACGCGGGCGCGTACGCCTATTTCGGCTCGGTCTACGAACCACTCTTGATGGCGTTCATTCCGCCCGAACTCCTCGTCCAGCGCGCCGACGCGATGATTCCATTCGCGATCGCGGCGCGGCAATTCGAAGGACCACTCGCGCGTCCGTGGCGCACGATGAGTTACGGCGATCCGCTCGCGTTGCTCGCGTCGAAGAAAAAGATCGGCGCGAAACGCGTTGCTCCAACAGAGGACACAGCAGCGTCACTGCGCGATGAGGCAGTGTTGTTTCTCAAGGAATGGAAAGAGTCGAAAGACGCGACGAAACTCGCCGCCGCGATGAAGTCGCTGGAGCTCGCGGGCGAAGATGAACGCGTTCGACAAGCGTGGAAGATCGCGAGTGCGAGCGAAGGCGCCAAGGATGCGGCGCCTTATGCGCTCGGAGCGCTCTTTCGCGCGCGAGATCTCGACAACTTTGCCGTGGCGTACGCGATGACGTCGAAGCCGAATCGCGTCGCGCGTCAGATGCTTTGGCAACTGGCTCTTCCGCGACTTACGACGATCATGGACCCGCGCATCGTGGCGTTGCTCGCGCGCGATCCGCGCGGAAATGATCCTTCCCTCGATTTGCTGATGCTGAAGCCCGCAGGGCAGCGTCTCTTGGGCGACGACGGTTGGCGCGCCGCGATGGATCGACTTGCCCGCGAAACGCAGAATGAAACCGCGCGCGGGAAAATCGAAGCGTTGCGCTGAGCGTTACGAGCCCGCAGGTGCCGCAGGCGCGGCGGGTGAGGCTGGCTGCGAAGGTGCGCGCGGAGCCGCGCGTCGCGCGAGTGTTCCACGTGCGCGTTGGATCGTGTCTTCTGCGTCGGGTTCGCAATCCTTCGCTTCGTTCAGTTGCGCGTTGGCTCGTGCGTCGTCACGCGCGGCAAGCGCCGCTTTCACATCGTCGGCCACCGCGCACGCGAGACCAGCGAGCCCCTGCGGTGTTGGATGAAGTTCATCGCGCTGAAGAAGCGGCGCATCTTTCGTCGCAACCAAACGGTCGGTACCGATTTCGAGCGCACCTTCCTCCATGAGTTGCTGCTGCATGCGCGCGAGCGGTACGACGCGCACGTTCGCGCGGTCTTTCGCCCACGCGCGGAATCGTTCGTTTGCTTTCGCGAGCGTCTCCGTCGCGGGCATTTGACGCGCGGAGAGCATCTTGCCGACGGCGCGCGACATGTCGGGAATGTCGCCGACAACGACGGGTGCCTCGAAGGTCGCAAGTTCCGCGAGGCCCTTCTCGAGTTTCACGAGTCGATCGGCCTCCGACTTGAGTGGTCCGCCTTCAGGCGCATCGTCGCCGTAGCAGTACCAAAAGAGAAAGTCGAGGGCGACGACGCAGTCGGGATTGAAGTCACGCGCGCGCTTCGCGGCCTTCGCACCGTTTGCAACAGGCGATAGAAAGAAGAAGCCGCTCGACGCATCGGTGGTCACGATGGTGAGATCGGGACATGCGAGTTTGAGCATGTCGGCGAGGCGGAACGAACCGCTGTACTCACCGTCGTCGCGCTTCTCGCGCATGCTGCAGCCGAAGCCCGCGGATGCGCTCGCGCCGATCACCGCGATGCGAACGGGAGCCGGACGAGCGGGTTCCGCGGTTGGCGTCTGTGCTTCCTGTGCCCGTGTTTCTTGTGCCCACGTGGTGGATTGGACAAGGAGCGAG
>JAIYCA010000093.1 GCA_027488265.1 Planctomycetaceae bacterium | reverse complement strand
CGTGCTTCGCGGCCTCGCGCGGCGGCGTGGATCTGCGTCGGTCGCCCGCGCCGCGCAACGAACCTACGAATGGTTCGATCGCGGTCGCATGCCAGGTGGAATTGCGCGTGATGGCGTGGATGCGTGGATCGACCTGACAGAGGTGCAGGTTCCGACATTCCTCGCTGTTGCCGACGGTGCGAATTGCGACACGTTGTGTGCTCGTATCGCACTTGCGGCGGATGTTGAAGTGCGGCGCATGACGATGAGCGATTTCGAGAGCGAAGATGTGCCGAACTCGGCGTTGGTTACGTGCTTTGCGCTCGGAAACACGAATCATCTCTTCACAGCAGGGGAGGCACCCGAGGCGTTGCCGCTTGCCATTGAGACGTGGATGCGGCGCTTCGCGTGAGGCGCGGCCTTCCCGCGCGTCGAGACGCACTCACCGCTTCACGTGCGCTTTGATCGCAGCCGCGATCGCGCGTTGTTCGTCGAGCGTTCCGCCGATGATGAGCGAGGGAAGCCCAACGACGCCGAGCGATTGGCCGCTGGTGACCAACGTGAGATGCGTGCGTCGCTTCACGAAATCAATCGACGAATGAACTTCGGTGATTTCGCTTGTGGGAACGCGCGCTTCGTGCGTTTTCTCGCGAACGATGACGCCGTCCTGGTCAAACTCCCACACGCAGCGTTCGAGCGAAAGTCCATCGTGCTTCGCCTTTCGCCTTCGCAGCAATGCAACGATGAGCAGCGCGAAGACGAGCAGCATGATTCCGAATCGAACGCGCGCAAAATTCTGCTGGAATGCAAACGCCCCCAAGCCGACGGCGCCCGCAAAGTATGTCGCGACTAAGCAGAAGAGCATCCCAAGCCCGAGGATGAGGTGGCTCAAACTGAGGGCGCGTTGTCCAAGGCGTGATTCTTCCGACATGCTCGGAAGTCCGCTGAGAACGATGTCGCCCGCAAATCCGCGCGCGCCACACTCAGGACACACACTCGCGTGCGAAGTTCCTTTGCGCTGATAGCCGCACGTGGGGCAGGGGAGTTCGCCGTAGGTGAGCATGGGGGGTGAGCATGGTTGATCAACGTGGCGCCTCGCGCGGTTCATCGCCCAAGCAGCAGGATCGCGCCAACGCACACGATGAAGTACGGAACGAGTGCCGCGGCACCCGCGTAGTCCTTGGCAACGCGTTGCCCAAAGAACAGCATCACGATGTTGAGTGCTGCGAGTTCCGCACCAAGGAGCGCGAGTGTCATGTCGCTCGACAGGATGATCTGCACAACACCGACCGCGCAAAGTGCGCCAGCCGCGCATTCGAGGATCGTGACGACGACGAGCATCGGCGCCACTTGCCCGCGCAGCGGCGACTTTGCAAAGTGACCGTTCAACCACGCGAGATTGCCTTTGAAGTCGAGGACTTTGTCGAGCCCCGACTGGAGAAAGCAGATCGCCAAGAGGGCGGAGGTCAGAATAGATGCAGCAACGAATGGATCGGTGAGTCGTTCGAGCATGGTGGGTCTTGCGGAGAATGTAACGTTGAAGCGCACAGCGGAAACGGCACAAGTGGGGGCCTCCGTTACACTTCGCGCCCAACGCCATGCAAAGCGAACGTCCCATCGTCGGTGCCATCGAAGCGGGCGGCACGAAATTCGTCGTCGCGGTGGGCTCGGGTCCCGACGAAGAGCTTCTCGCCCGCGCGCAGTTTCCAACAGGTGATGATCCGCAGAAGCTGCTCTCGGAAGTCATCGCTTGGCTCCTCGAAGCGGAGCGCAAACACGGCAAACTCGCCGCAGTTGGCGTGGCGTCGTTCGGCCCAGTCGATCTCGATCGCTCCTCCCCGACGTACGGCTTCATCACGACGACACCAAAGCGTGGGTGGAAGAACACCGACATCGTCGGCCCATTCCGTGCGGCGTTTCCGAAACGCCCGATTGGGTTCGACACGGACGTGAACGGCGCAGCGCTCGGCGAAGGCCGCTGGGGCGCGGCGCGAGGAATTGAGGGCTGTGGAGTTGAAGGCGTCGGACTCGAGGATTTCGTCTATGTCACCGTCGGCACGGGTATTGGCGGCGGCGGTGTGGTGCGTGGAAAGTTGATGCACGGACTTGTGCACCCTGAGATGGGTCACATCCCGATGCCGGTACTCGAGGATGATCGCTTCCGCGGCGCGTGTGCCATCCACGGTCGATGTTGGGAAGGGCTCTGCGCGGGTCCAGCGATCGAAGCGCGCGCAGGGAAACCCGCGGCGGAACTCGCGGCGGATGATCCAACGTGGGATCTCACCGCACGCTACATGGCGCACGCGTTTGCCACGCTGACATATGTGCTTTCGCCGCGACGGATCATTTTCGGTGGCAGCGTGCGAAAGGGCGGAAAGCTCGGCGAAGCCGCGTTTTTCGCAAAGACGCGCACCCATCTTCTGGACGCGCTCGCTGGTTACATCGATTCGCCGTTGTTGACGCCGACGGGCGTCGAGCATTACCTCGTGCCGCCGCTCCTTGGTGATGACGCTGGCGTGTGCGGCGCGATTGCACTCGCGCACGATGCGTGGCGTGACGAGCTGCGCGCGAAATCAAACAACGACTGAGAGAGTTCCGTGGCGAAGAAGTTCAGCAAGTCCTCCGCAAAGCCCCGCTTACTCTCAGGCGGAAATCCTCAAATTGCGCGCGGAGATGGCGACGCACCCGTTGCTGCGTACATCGCGGCACTTCCGGATTGGAAGCAAGACATTGGCGCACGCATCGATCGCGCGATCATGGAAGCCGTGCCGCACGCGAAGAAGGCCGTGAAGTGGAATTCGCCGTTCTACGGCATCGAAGGCCACGGTTGGTTTCTCGCGATGCATGCGTTCGCGAAGTACATGAAGGTCACGTTCTTTCGCGGAACATCGCTTGATCCACCGCCGCCGATCGCGTCGAAGGTTGCGGAAGTTCGCTACCTCCACATCGACGAGAGCGGTGAGTTTGATGTGGAGTGCTTCAAGCGCTGGGTGAAGGCCTCGAGCAAACTTCCGGGTGGCGAAGGGCTTGGACCGTGTTGAAACACGTGAGCAGTGGGCATGCTGACGCGCTCTCTCTTCAGGAAGTGCGCCTTGGCTTGCGCGCGAATCTCTGGCAGTTCTCGCTGCTTGTCGTGGTGAATGCGTTCGTCGGTGCAATGGTCGGGCTCGAACGCACGATTTTGCCTGCGATCGCCGAGGCCGATTTCGCGTTGGCCGCGAAATCCGCGGTGCTTTCCTTCATCGTCGTCTTTGGCGTGACCAAAGCGTTCACCAACTATCTCGCCGGTCGGCTCTCCGATCGCTTCGGCCGCAAGCACGTACTTGTTGCGGGTTGGCTTGTGGCAACACCTGTGCCGTTTCTTTTGATGTGGGCGCCCACATGGAATTGGGTACTTGTCGCGAATGCGCTGCTCGGCGTGAGCCAAGGGCTGACGTGGTCGACGACGGTCATCATGAAGATTGATCTTGCAGGTCCAGTGCGTCGCGGACTTGCGCTTGGAATCAATGAATGTGCGGGATATCTCGCGGTTGGCCTCAGCGCGCTCGCCACCGGCTGGATCGCCGCCGAGTACGGGCTTCGACCGCAGCCTTTCTATCTTGGCGTTGCATTTGTCGTGGTCGGCCTTGTGCTCTCTGTGCTCTTTGTGCGTGAGACGCGTCAGCATGTCGCGGCCGAAGCGAAACTCCTCAACGATGCGGGGCGATCCGTGTCGCTCTCGCAGCGCGAGATCTTTCTTCGCACGACGTTGCGCGATCGAAACCTCTCAAGCGTGACGCAGGCAGGGCTTGTCAACAACTTGAACGATGGCATGGCGTGGGGTTTGTTTCCGCTTGTGTTCGCGGCGGCGCAACAAGGATTCGGCGCGATCGGCACGCTCGCGGCGATCTATCCCGCAACGTGGGGAATCGCGCAGCTCTGGACGGGTGCGTGGAGTGATCGTGTCGGGCGCAAGTGGTTGATCGTGTGGGGGATGGTTGTGCAGGCGGTCGGCATTGCGGTGGTTGCGGTGGCGTCCGAGTTCACGGGATTCGCGACAGGTGCCTTCCTACTCGGAATCGGTACGGCAATGGTGTACCCCACACTGCTCGCCGCGATTGGTGATGTTGCGCACCCGACATGGCGTGCGTCGGCGGTGGGGGTCTATCGACTTTGGCGCGACCTTGGATACGCGTTTGGCGCGGTGATCGCGGGGGTCGTGGCGGACAAGTTTGGAGTCACCGCTGCGCTGTGGGCCGTCGCGGCACTGACGCTCGTTTCTGGGTTGATCGCCGCCGCCCGCATGCGTGAAACGCACTCGGCGCGTATCTGAACCGGTCGGTCCCCCGTGAGCCTGCCCGCCTCGGCGCGGATGCACAACGTAATTCACGGCAGAAGCACCCAAGCAACCGATGGTGCGCTCGCTACTATCCGCGCCCACTCGAGCTCTCTTACTGGCCACCATGATCGACTTCCTTCTTCTCGCCGCCGACACGACCGCCACAGCCGCCGCAAACCCCGCATCGCTCAAGATGTGGGCCTACGTTGCGTTCATCGGGCTCGTCGTTCTCTTCCTCGCGCTCGACCTTGGGGTCTTCCACCGCGAGGCGCACGAAGTCTCGATGAAAGAGGCGGCCACGTGGTCGGTCATCTGGCTGACGTGCGGTGTCGCGTTCTCGGCCTTCGTCTACAAGGCCTACGACGCGAACTGGCTCGGACTTGGCCTCGATACGCCGCGCTACAACACGCACGAACTCGCGGGGCAAGTACCTGAACAGCCCATCATCATCTCTGGCACGGTGGAGGGCTTAGAGGCAGCAAAGCAATATCTCGTTGGCTACGTCGTCGAGAAGTCTCTCGCGATGGACAACATCTTCATCATCGCGTTGATCTTCTCGTTCTTCGCGGTGCCTGCGAAGTATCAGCATCGCGTGCTCTTCTGGGGCATCATCGGCGCGCTGGTCATGCGCGGCGGCATGATCGGTATCGGCGCGGGTCTCATCCTCAAGTACCAGTGGATTCTGATCATCTTCGGCGGCTTCCTTGTGCTGACCGCGCTCAAGATGGCGCTCATCAAAGGCAACGACGATCCGTCGCAGAACATCGCTGTGCGGGTCTGTAAGAAACTGCTCCCGACGGTCGACTTCTACGACGGCCAACGCTTTTTCACGCGTCGCACCGTGAAGCCGACCTACAGCAAGGATCCGGCG
>JAIYCA010000352.1 GCA_027488265.1 Planctomycetaceae bacterium | reverse complement strand
CTTTCCTGAGCTATGTTCCTCGGGTCTAGAGGGAGCGACAGGGGGCGGCACCGCGTTTTGCGGCCGCTGCGATTTGCGACCTGTCTGAAATCCCATCGAAGCTCTCGTCACACCAGTGACATCTGAGTTCCGGCCGGCAATCTGAGCGCGATTTGCGCTTCTTCTTCTCCGAGCAATCTCGACAAATCTTGTCGAAGAGCGCGCTCGGTGGGGATCGCAGATGCGCCGAGCCCGATCGCCGCGCGGCATGTCCAACCGCGTTGCGCCTCAAGACTCTGCTTCGGTCTCATTTCTTCAGTCGCAGCGCGGCAGCCCCGCAAGATTCTGATCGCGCTCGCGCGAGCAGATCGCTCGGTTTCCGCGTTGGTTCCCGAGTTGGGTTGTCAAGTCCCTGACACCCCAGCGATCCCTGTCACTTTGGTCCGCAATCTCTTTGGAGTTCTCCTCATGAAGTTTGGCTTTGCTTCGCTCGCTGTCCTCGCCGTCGCTTCCAGCGCTTCGGCAGATCTCGTCTGCGGTTGGACGATCACCACCGCATTTCCAACCGGCGCTGGCAACGTCCCAACCGGCGTCACCTATGGAGTCGGTGCAGGAGATCAGGGCGCGCTGACTGCAGGCTCGAGTCTCGACAGCGTTCACTCGAGCGCCGCGGCGACCTACACGTCGCCCGCAGGCAACGGCTCGCAATACGCATTCTCGAGCAACAACTGGGCGATCGGTGATTACTACCAAGCCGCATTCTCCACGACGGGCTACGACACGATCACGCTGTCGTGGGATCAGGCGCGCTCCTCGACCGGCCCAGCGAGCTTCGAACTCATCATGAGCACCGACGGTGGCGCGAACTGGTCGACCATTCTTGCGTCCTACGCCGTGCTTCAATCGGGCGGCGGTGGTGCTCCGGGCACGTGGTCGTCGACCACCTACAACGCGCTCTACACCACGACGACATCGCTCGCGGGTGCTGAAAACGCGTCGAGCGTGATCGTTCGCTTCCGCTCGCTCGTTGCTGGCGCTTCGACGGGTTCGAACCGTATTGACAACATCTTTATCAACGGAAACGCCGTCCCAACTCCGGGCGCGGTTGCTCTCCTCGGACTCGCGGGTCTTGTTGGTCGTCGTCGCCGCTGAGCCGAAAGGCACAGTCGGCGAGCGTCATGGGCGGCGGGTGGAAAGCGTAGCCCAGCAAGAAACGCAACCGCGGGCCAGCCGAAAGGCTGGCCTGCGGTGTTTTTCATGAAGGTGTTTCGTGCGCGGCGCCATCCTCACGTGAGCATGCCGAGCACGGCATGACGACCGGTCAGAAAGGCGCGATCAAGCGAACGTGGGGTCCGAGCTGCGGGGTCCGAACTGCGGGGTCAACGACATGAGACCTCGCGACGCGCGCGATCTTCTCAGCAACCACCCCACGCGCCGAGAAGGATCGCGAGATCCGATGCGTCGACCGTACCCGTGCCGTCGAGGTTCGCCGCACTCTTCGTCGCACCCCAGTCGCCGAGCAGGGCTGCGAGGTCGGCGGCGTCCACTTGACGGTTGCCGTCGACGTCACCAACACACGGTGCCGAGGGTGTAAATCGCGTAATCCAACGGAAACTCGCGCCCAGTTGGTTCGCGACATTCGCATTGATGAAGGTCTTCCCGTCGATCACATCGACCCGCGTGCCTCCGGTGTAGAGGTAGTCGCCGTTGTCGAGGAGGTAGCAGCCGCGTGGTGACAGGAAGACCTGCGGCGACGTGAAGCCGCCCGAGCCCTGCCCCGCAGCGTCGAAGAAGAAAATCCCCCATGGATCGCTGAACCCAGTCAGCATGATGCCGCCATCGGGGAGTGCTTGGATTTGCTGCGGGAAATCGAAACTGATCACGCCGTCTGAGTCGGCAAACGGCACGGGCGAAACAACTCCGGACGCGCTCACGAACTCGATGTCGTCGGTCGTCGAGTTGCCGACGAGGAATCCCGAACCGAATGGAATGATGCCGCGCGGGTCACCTTCGAGCGCGAAGTCGGCGAAGACGGTCGGCGGCGCGCCGCTCCCATCAAGCGCAACGCGGAAGACTTTGCCCTGTCCGGAACTGAAGCCGCTCGTGAAGTACGCGAAACCGTCCTTGACGCAGATTCCGTAGGCACCCGTGGTCACGCCATCAGTGACCGACGCAAGCGTGCGGAGATACGTGCCGGACTCCGAATACTCGAAGACTTTGTCCTCCTGCTCATCGGTCATGAGCAGCGTTCCATTTCCGCTCGGCACGATCTGAATGATCTGCTTCATGATCCCGTCGGCAGGGAAGTAGTTGTTGCTGATGAAGGTGCCATCGGAGGCGTTGAAGGCCCAGACCTTGTCGGCGCCGGAGTCGGGGATCAACAGGATGTCGCCTGCCGCGTGCGCGAGCGAAACGGAGCCAAGCGTGGCGATGCAGGAAACGAGAGCCGCCGGCGCAAGAGCGGCCGAGGCGCGTGCTGCAGGGGAGACAAACTGGGCGAGGGAACTCGACGAGGTGAGGGCACGGAGCATCGGGTGATTATCACACGGTCTCCCGCGTGGGCAAGCCAAAGTCCGATCAAGAGCGCAGTTCGAGGGGATTTCACGCTCGAACATCATGGGTTCCCGCGGCACGGGCCCGAGATCTGCGGTGGAAACGTCTTTGGCACGGTGGTTGCATCTCCACGGCGGACTCTCCGCCATGAGCGCAATTCCTGCCAACCTCGCCCGCGTTCCGAACCTTTTGGCGTCGAGAATTGCGCTTGGCGGCATTCAAGGCACCAATCGCGAGCTGCTTTTGCTGCAAGTTCGGCTCGCGAGCGGGAAGGAGTTCTCGCGTCCCTCGGAGAACGCGATCGGCGCCTCGACCGTCACCGTTTTGGATGACGTCATCGAACGCCGCGACCAGCGCATTCGAAACCTCTCCCAAGCCGACGCCACGCTGAACTCGCTCGACGCGGCCCTCGCGGACGTCTCCGACATCCTGCAGGAGGCGAAGGGGATCGGCCTCTCGCAAATCGGCGTGGGCTCCGATGAGGCCACGCGGCGGAATCAAGCGGCCGTCATCGACTCGATGCTCGGGTCGCTCACTTCGATCGCAAATCGCGATATCCGCGGCATTCATATCTTCGGCGGCGACGCGCACGCGAACGCTCCCTTCACGAGTCTCCTTTCCGGCTTGCGTTACACCGGTACGGGCGCGGGTATGCGCGCCGACCTCGGTCTTGCAAGCGACATCCGTGTCACGATGGGCGGCGAGCAGGCGTTTGGTGCGCTCTCGGGCCGCGTGAAAGGCGATCGCGATCTTGATCCGTCGATGACCGCCGCCACGCGGCTGGCAGATCTTCGTGGCGCGAACGGGAACGGCGTCCGCGCCGGCACGATTGAAGTCGAAGTCAACGGCACGGTCACGTCGGTTGACCTCTCTGACGCCGACAACGTGGGCGACGTCCTCAACCGCATTGCGACCGCGATTCAAGCGACCGATCCTGGCGCCACCGTCGCGATCGATGCGGTCAACGGCGACCGCCTCGCGATCACGCCAACCGCGGGCAACACCGTCGTCATTCGCGATTCGAACTCGACGACCACCGCGGGCGACCTCGGACTTGCGGGGACTTACGCGGGCGGCGCGACCACGACCGGTCTCGATCTCGACCCGAAGATGACCGAGCTCACGCGTCTTGACAGCCTCTCGGGCATGACGCTCCCGCTCGGCGAAATCGTCATTCGCAACGGCGGTCAAGCGCGGCGTTTCGACCTCGCAACCTACGACACCGTGCAGGATTTCCAGAACGCGGTTGCTGCCTCAGGTATCGGCGTGCGCGTTGAGATTTCAGAAGACGCCACGCGACTCAACGTGCGCAACGAACTCTCGGGCGCAACGATGTCAGTCGAAGAACTCGGCGGGACGACGGCGACCGAACTCGGTATCCGCTCCTTCGCGGGCTCAACACTCCTTGCTGATTTCAACGACGGTCGCGGTGTGCGGCAAGCCAACGGCGCGATCGACGCGACGACCGGCCTCCCTGATCCCGCGGCCGATCGCGATATGCGCATCACGTTGAAGGACGGGCGCGCGTTTGAAGTTGAAATCGATGGCGACCTGACGGTGGAAGACGTTCTTGATTCGATCAACAACGCGGCGGCGGCGGCGGGAATCACGCCTGCCGAGTTCACCGCCGCGCTTGCGTCGACGGGGAACGGCATCGAACTCACCGATGGAACGACGGGCACCACGACGCTCGTCGAAGACATCAACAACTCGAACACTGCCACCGATCTCGGCATCGCTGGCTCGACCAATACGGCAACTTTGAGCGGAACGGATCGCGCAACAGTTGCCGTTGACAGCGTTTTCGCGCACTTGATGTCGCTCCGAGAGGCGCTTCTCGCCAATGACGAGCGTGGCATTGAGTTTGCGACAGAGAAACTCGAAGCCGACCTCGGCCGCGCGACAGAAGCGCGTGCAGATGTCGGAGTTCGATCTCGGCGTCTCGCGGAAGCGACTGCGCGCGAGGAAGAACTTGGAATTCAGGACATGGCACTTCGCTCAAGCATTCAGGACCTCGACTTCACCGCTGCGGCGACCCGATTCGCGAGCCTCCAGCAACAACTGGAAGCCGGACTCGCGGGCGCTTCTCGTGCAGTGAATCTCAGTCTTCTCGATTTCTTGCGCTAGTGAAGAGTTCGCCGCGTGTGACGCGGCAAACCATGCGAGGGCGCGGCCCCCTCGCATGGAAGGGCTGGAGCCCGACCGGCATGGATGCCGGAAGCAAGGAGTGTTTGGCCGACGGAGTAATGGCAATGCTGATTCAGACCACGCGCTTCGGCGCCGTCGAGATCGACGACTCCCGCATGCTCGAGTTCCCCGCTGGACTGCTGGGCTTCTCGAGCTACCGCACCTTCGCGCTTCTTCAGCCCGACGACAACGGCGTCTTCTTCTGGTTGCAATCAACCGAAAGCCCAGACCTCGCGTTCGTCGTGACTGATCCGGCGCTCTGGATCGCCGACTTCCAAGCCAACATCCGCAAGGAGCAGATGGAAGAGCTCGGCATGACGGAGACCACCGATGCGCAGGTGCTTGTCATCGTGAACAAGCGCGATCAGTCGCTCACTGCGAATCTGCAGGGGCCACTCGTCGTGAATCCCACGAACCGTCGAGCGATGCAGTTGGTGCTCGCAGAGAAGAAGTGGTCGACGCGTCACGAACTCGTGAAGCTCGCGGAAGCAGTGACCGCGAAGATTGCATAACCGTCGCTTCAGCGGCGGGTGGATGGCGCCAGCGCAATGCGCTGGCGAAACGGACACGGATGGACTTTCACTGGGCACGGATGCCCAAGGAGCCCGCGGATGTTGGTGCTCTCACGACAGCGAGATGAAACGATCATGATCGGAGACGACGTCGAACTGACGATCGTCGACATCCGAGGCGACAAGGTGCGGATCGGTATCAAAGCCCCCGCAACCGTGGCTGTGCACCGCAAAGAGGTGTACGACGCCATTCGAAACGAGAACCAGCAAGCAGCGGCTTTCCGCGGCGAACTGGGGACTTTCCGTCCGCGCGGGAGTGCGCGCGGCGGCGCAAGTACGACGGGCGGGACGGTCCTGCCTGCAGCCGCGAAGCTCGCGGCAACCCACACCGGCAGGCGCGAAACCGCCTGACCCGTCCGGGGAGACAGAAGCCCCGGTTCACGGGCCTCTCAGTCAAGGAGGATTGCCATGGCTCGCATCAATACGAACGTTCCGTCGCTCATCGCGCAGAACAATCTCAATCGCTCGAACAACGACCTCTCTACTCGCCTTCAACGCCTCTCGACCGGCCTCCGCATCAATCGTGGTGCCGACGATCCCGCTGGCCTCATCGTCAGCGAGCGTCTGCGCTCCGAGATCAAGGGCATGGGACAGGCGATCGACAACTCGGAACGCGCGAGTTCCGTCATCGCAACAACCGAAGGCTACCTCGCCGAAGTCGCGGATCTCTTGAACTCGATCAAGAGCCTCGTGGTGAACAGCGCGAACACGGGTGGTATCTCGTCGGAAGAGGTTGCGGCGAATCAACTCGAAATCGACAGCGCGATCGAGTCGATCACCCGTATTTCGAACACCGCGAGTTTCGCGGGCTTGCAGCTTCTCAACGGCTCGCTTGAGTACGTGACGAGCGGTATCAACGCAGCGAACATCGCGGGTGTTGATGTTCACGGCGTCCAGTTCGGAACGAACTCGTCGATCGCGGTGTCGGTGGAAGTCACGCAGTCCGCACAAACGGGCGCACTCTTCTTGTCTGCTCCGACCGGCGCACTTGCATCGAGCGTGACGCTTGAAGTTGCGGGTAAGCTCGGCGTGCAGACGCTCACGTTCGTCTCGGGCACTGCGCTTTCCGCGGTGATTGCCGCGGTCAACACCGTGCGCGATACAACAGGAATCAGCGCGAGTCTTCGCAACGGCGCGAGCCAACTCTCGGGTCTCTACTTCAACTCGACTGGCTTTGGCAGCGACGCGTTTGTGTCGGTGCGCAAGATCGGTTCGGGCGGCGCATTCTTCCAAACGTATTCGGCGCCCGGTGGCACCGCAACGCAGCGCGACGCTGGTCGCGATGTGAGTGCGATCATCAACGGCGCACTCGCAACTGGAAACGGCACAAGTGTGTCGCTCAATACGCCGGCACTCGCCGTCGACATGGATCTTTCGCAGGCGTTCGCGACGACGGTCAACGGAACACCATCGAGTTTCCGCATCACTGGCGGTGGGGCGACGTTCCAACTCGGACCATCGATCACCACGACGCAGCAAGTCGGCATTGGTATTCAATCGGTCGCGGCAAGCCGCATCGGTGGTACATCGATCGAAGGCGCGCGATACTTCCTCGACAGCCTCAAGAGCGGTCAAGCGAACTCGCTGCTCCTCGGTCGAACCGCTGAAGCGAGCGAAGTGCTCGATCAAGCGATCACTGAAGTCTCGGTGTTGCGCGG
>JAIYCA010000391.1 GCA_027488265.1 Planctomycetaceae bacterium | reverse complement strand
TTCATGCGACCGCCATTGTGCGAGCCGCACTCGCAACGCTCACCACCATCGCGCCAACCGCGCTCGCGGAGAGCACGCTGCCCTCGTCTCCATTCGGCATGGCCACTGCAGCGCAGATCGCACTCGCGTCCTCTTCAGGGCTGACATTCTCGGACCAAAGCGCTACTCCCGCGGTTCCACCCTCCTCGAAGCCGCCTGTTGGCGATGGTCTCGCGGAGGCACCACTTGAAGCAGAGGGCCTTGGGCTCCAGATGCGCGTCCCGGTCGGCACCACCGTGCGCGTTGAGAAGAACCCAACCAGTTACCTCCTCTCTGAAGATGGCGATACCCCGGGTTGGCGCATGCGCATTGCCGGCCTCACGGCGTCGAAGGCCGAAACCACCGCGGCAAGCCAGTGCAAGGAATACATCGAGGCGATTCGCGCCAAGGGCGGCACCGTTGAGGTGCTTGCTGATGAGCCGCGCAAGATTGGCGGACGCGACGCGCACCTGATCTACGTCGCCGTTCCACTCGACGGCGGCGGACGCGGCATTACGGGCAATTTGGTCATCCCAAACGGACCGGACGCATACCTCGTCTTTGCGACCATCGTTGTCGAGAGTGAGTTCGCGCGCGTTCGACCACTGCTCGATCGCGCGTTCGCAACGATCGACGTGAAAGACGTCTTCGCCGAGTCGGTCGAGCGTTCCGCTCTCCTTGGCCTCGGTGCTGAAATCGTCGCAGGCTTCACCGAAGCGAAACTGCGCGCGACGATCGCGCCCGATCCGGTGTGCTATCGCATGTGGCGCCCTGATGTGAATGGCACGCAGAAGGACTTTGGTTACGCGCTGGTTCGCGTGCGTGAAGGAAAGCGCGGCGAAGTTGATGCTTCACGCGACGCCGCGGAATTGAAGGGCGATGACGCGACTTTGGGTCTGTTCGTCACGCTCGACGCGCGCGTGATCGTGAACGACGATCCAACGCACACGATGGACGCGCAGAGTCGGTACTTCGTCACGTGGGATCGCACGAGCGAATCGTGGAGCGTGCGAACGACCGAGCGACATCGCCGTGCAAGCCGATCGTCCGCACAAACAGGCGTGCGCCTCGCACCGAGCGCAGGCTCGCCGCGACCTCGCATCGAAGTGATCTCTTCCGGTCGCGAATCACGCACGCGCGAGCCGCAATCGTGGCCCGTTCCGCCCGCGTACATCTCGCAAGCGGAACTGGTTGTACTCGGTCAGTTACTTCCTGATTTCTCGGCAAACACTGGCTCGAAGAGTTCGACCGAGAGTGGCCCAGACACGATTGAATTCCTCGATTACGCGTTCGATCAGCGCGACGAGAAACTGCCGCAACGTCGCGAAACTTGGACACGTACGCCAAATGGATTTCGCTTGGAAACCCGCTTCGGCGGCGCGCCAGCGAAACTCGTGCAGGAATTTGATGCGAAAGGCGTACGCGTTCGACGAACCGATATCGATGGAACCGTGACCGAACGCATCGAGCTTGAGGACCTTCGTCGCCTTTGGAACGAGAAAGGTCTGCCAGTTCGATGAATTCGATCGATCGATTCCTTCGCGTGACATCAGCGTGCACTGTCGTGGGTGCGCTGGCCGTCGCGTTTGCACTCAGTGGCTGCACACAATCAACGGTCATCAACGGCACGCATGATGTGATCGCGTCACCGAGTTTTTCCGCGGGTCCAGTGATGCCCACCGATCGCTCGCTCCGTGCGGAGGATCTCGTGCGACCAGTCGGTTCGCGTACGCTGTTCGCAGTTCTCTCGGGATCACGAAAGGGAAAGACGATCGAAGTGTCGGTCGAACGCGCGACCACACCTAGCGCGCCGAACTCCGCCCCACCGCCATCGACTGCTTCAGAGTCGCGTGTGCGAGTCGTCGAACGTGTCGAGCGCAAGCCTGGTGATTGGCGCGTCTCCGACGAATTGCTGCTTTCGCTCGCAGAAGACAACACGACGCTCGTCGAAGTTGTGACGCATGGCGAAGACTCGATCAGCCGCTTCTCAAAACCACTTCCTTTCGCAGGAACGCTGACCCCGACGAATTCGCTGGAGGGCGCGTCACCCATGGAAGTGGTGACGATTTCGCGCGGACGATCGCGCGGCGACGGCTCTGCAACTCGATCGCTCAAAATCATCGGCGAGTGCGATGTCGATGTTTCCGGCCGAAAAATGCGCGCCGTCGTTGTTGAACTCGCGTTCGACGCAGATCTCGATGTCGCCGACGCTAAGTTTCGCGCTCAGCTCTACGTTGTCCCAAACGAAGGCGTGGTCGCCGAAGTTCGACACGAAGATGTGCTCATTCTCGGAATCCTGCCACGAAGAAGCGACGAAACCGTCGTCCGCGTCGAGCGCTCCGCTTCTCCATCCGGATCGCGCGCATCCGAGACTCTCCGACCGTGACACACGATTCCATCCATTCCGCGCCGCGCATTCTGATCGCGATTCCCGTCTTCAATGAAGAGCGATCGGTTGATCGCGTGCTTGGAGAAGTCGCGCGGCACGCTGCGTCGTTCGGTGGCGAAATCCTCGTGATCGATGATGGTTCCACCGACGCAACGCCGTCGCTGATCGCGCGTCATCCGGTTGAAGTCATCCGCCACGGCAAAAATCGCGGCTACGGGCGCGCGATGCAGGACATGCTCGAATGGGCTGATTTCCGCGGGTATGACTGGGTCATCTCGATGGATTGCGATGAGCAGCACGAACCCGCAAGTTTGCCCAATTTTGTCGCCGCGATTCGACGCGGCAACGCAGACATCGTGTCGGGATCGCGATACATGGACGAGTCGCTGCCGGGTGATCCGGCGCCCGAAGATCGTCGTCGCATCAACGCGCTTCTCACCCACGAATTGAACGACCGACTTTCGCTTGGAATCAGCGACGCATTCTGCGGCTACAAGGCGTATCGCGCGAGCGTCTGTGCGAACCTCGCGCTTGACGTCTGCGGCTACGACTTCCCGATGCAATTCTGGGTGCAGGCGTGCGCGGCTGGCCTGCGCATCGAGGAACTCGCGGTTCGCCGCATCTATGTCGACATGACGCGGACGTTTGGCAGCGGGCTTGATGTCCCCGATCGTCGGCTCGCGGTGTATCGCGAAACGCTCTATCGCGAGATTCGCCGCTGCGCACGGAGGCTTCCAGTGCGCGCGGCTGAGGGGATCGCGTGACGAGCGTCGTCGAAAGTGTCCTGCGAAAGCCCGATGCCGATGAGAGTGCGGCCTTGGCACGCACGCACTTTGAGTGCCGCGACGGGACCGAATTGTGGGGTCGCGCGTTGCACGTGTGGCGTGAAGAGATGCGTGCCGCACTCGGGCTTCCGACGACCAAACCTGTCGTCATGACGGGTCACCAAGCAGGCATTTGGCACGCGGGCATCGCCGAGAAATTCCTGCTCGGCGAAGCGGTCGCACGCGCGATCGACGGCGTTCTTGTGCATGTCGTCGTCGATCATGATGCAAACGATGCATCGCTCATCGCGTTTCCTGCATTGGTTGAAGATGCCCATGGTGTGCGACGACTCGAGCGACTGTTTCTCGAGCGCTCGCCTCGGTCGACATCCATCAATGCACTGCGCAAGCCTGTTCGAACAATGCGACCAGAGCGGCATTGCGAAGTTCCACCCGCGATTGAGCCTGCGCTTGCTGCGATCGAATCAGCGATTGCGAACGAGTATCGCCGCGAGAATCTCGCGATGCAGATGGCCCATGCGGCGAATCGTTTGCTCGCGCCGCGCGCGCGCGTCGAGCACACGATTGCTGCGAGCACGCTCGCGTCGCTTCCGATTGCAGAGTGCATGCGTGCCAACTTTGCGTCGATGCGCGATACGTACAACGTGTCGGTCGCGAGTGAGCGCATCGCCCCGCTCGCGACGCATGAACTCCCCTTTTGGAAACTTGATCCCGCGAGCGGCACACGTATTCCTCTTTCGGAATACTCGCCCTCCGGGCAGTTGGCTCCGCGTGCACTGACACTGACCGCGATTGCGCGACTCGTTTTGTGCGATCTCTTTATTCACGGTACTGGCGGAGGCCACTACGACCTCGCAATGGAGCGTTGGATCGGTGCGGCGTGTGGCGACAAGGTGTGCGAAGCACTTGCGCCGATGTCCGTCGCAACTGCGACGAAGTTTGCGCCGATTGCGGAGTTTGTGCCTCCGTTTGATGCCGACGCCACTCCCGCTGCACTGCGCGCGCTCGAGCAGGACCCGTTTGGCGATTTCTGCGCAACGAAGAACGCTTTGCGCGCGCGGATCGTTGGCTTAAAGAGCGAGCGACGCGCCGCCTATGTTGCGATGCGCCGTGCGATTATGGACGCGCGCACTGAGCACGCTGAAAGTTTGCGACTCCTTCGCGCTCGTATCGATGCGAACCGTGACGCGCTTCGTCAGCACGAACTCGCGATCGACCGCACGTGGCCGTTTCCGTTGGCGGCCTGCTGAATCCGAGGCCTGGCCGCCGGGCAGAGCATCGTCCCGCCGCGATGCTCGCGGAGGGTTCGATCACCTCGCCGACTGAACGAATGAGCCGAGTTCGCCTCCGGAAGATGCGTGCACCGCCCATCGGCGGCCAGAGATGGCGGGCGCCTCGGAAGTACGGGGATCCACATCGCGAACGTCAGCGTCGAGCGACTCGGGAATCCCTAGGAAGTCGACACATTCCTCCGGAAAATCACGTGTCTCGATGCCGAGGGCGGCAGGCACGACGAGCCGCACGCGAAACTCGAATCGATGCATGCGGAGTGGCCGTACACTCCGACCATCGGTTCGAGTGCTCGGGCCGCGTGATCACTCGTTCGTGATACATCCCCCAACACAAAGAGAACCGACGTGCGCATCGCAAAGAACGACATCAAGGCCCGATTGAACATGCCCGGCGCCATCGCCCGACAGGAACTGAACTTTGGCGATGCCAGCGGTTACGGCACGATCGCGGGCGAATACTTCTCGCTCAAGCAGGGCACCGACCTCGGGCCGCTCCTCAAGGGATTGGAATCCGATCTGTGCCAGTCCCCGCATTGGGGATACATGATCGAGGGGCAGGTCACCGTCACGTACCGCGATGGGAAGGAAGAAGTCGTCTCGGGCGGCGATCTCTTCTATTGGCCTCCGGGCCATACGGTGCGCGTGAGCGTCGATGCCGAGATCATCCTGTTCAGCCCGCAGGTCGAGCACTGCGCCGTCGTCGAGCACGTCGCGAAGAAACTCAATCAGTGACGGCGACCGAGCCCCGCATGAAGGAACTCCGCTCCATCATGCGTGGCCGCGAACGAAGACATGCGATCGCGGCGGCACTCAGGGCCGACGAAGGCGTGCTCCACGGCGTGCTCCACGATGAGCGATCCCGATCGAGATCCAGTTCCCCTTCTTGACCAACCGGGCCGGAGCACTCGCGCGACGGCCCCATCACGCGCATGAGAGTCGACTAAACATGGCAAAGACGCTCCGCTTCATCATCGTTCCGAAGGTCGCGCATCCCTGGTACGACGAGGTCAACGCCGGCGCGCGCGCGCAAGCCGCGACGCTCGCCCGCGAACTCGGCGTCGAGGTCGCGGTCGACTACGCGCCGCCATCGGTCTGCGACGCCGCCGAGCAGAATGCGATCCTCGACCGGCTCGCCGCAAGCCGACCGACCGGCGTGGCGGTGGCGATCGGCAT
>JAIYCA010000377.1 GCA_027488265.1 Planctomycetaceae bacterium | reverse complement strand
GCGGGAACATAAATGCGCCGACGCTCGATCCAGTCGCGCTTGATGTCCTGCCAGTGATTCGTCAACTGAAGCGCCGTGCACACCGCGTCACTCGCCGCGAGTTGCGCGTCGTCGCAGCGTTCACCAAGCACTGCGAGCACGATGCGACCGACAGGGTTCGCGCTCAGTCGGCAATAACCCACAACTTCATCCCACGTCGCGTAGCGAGATTTCACCTGATCGAGTTCGAACGCCGAGAGCAGTTCACCGAACGGCACCAGCGAAAGCCCGCGCCGCGCGACCGTCTCGCGCAAGGCGACGAAAACGGGATGCCGCGCTTCACCCGCGGCGAGCCGCTCAAGTTCCCCACGCCACCACGCGAGAAGTTCGGTCGCGCGCTCGGGTGAACCCGCTTCGTCGCCGAGATCGTCGGCCCAGCGACAGAACGCGTACACCGATGCAAAGTCGTCGCGACGATCCTCGGGAACGAGCGGCGACAGCACCGAGAAATTCTCATATCGCCCGAGCGTCAGGCTACGGCAGTACGCGCGCGCCGCATGGAGGTCGACAACCTCCGTCTGCGACGGGCCAAAGCGGGAGATATCGGTGGCAAGCACGGACACGGGAGCGGAAAAGGTACCGCGACTGGGCGGTTTCTGTGCGGCGGAAAGCGACGGATGCACGCGCTCGCCCGTATCATCCCCTCCCCCCATGAAGATCCTCCTCGCCAACCCCCGCGGCTTCTGTGCTGGCGTTTATATGGCGATCGATGTTGTCGATCAGTTGCTCGATATCTGCGGTGACGAGCAGGTTTTCGTCTTCCACGAGATTGTGCACAACCGCCATGTCGTACAGCGATTTCGTGACCGCGGCGTGACCTTCGTCGAATCGATCGCGGAGGTCCCTGACAGCGCGATCGTGGTGTTTTCTGCGCACGGCGTGAGCCCGGCTGTCCGTGCCGAAGCGCGCGCCAAGAACCTCACCGCGATCGACGCGACGTGCCCGCTTGTGATGAAGGTGCACGCTGAGGCCATTCGCTACGCGAAGCGTGGTTGGCAGATTTTGCTCGTCGGTCACAAGAACCATCAAGAAGTCGTCGGTACGCGCGGTGAAGCACCGGATGCGATCCAGGTGGTTGAGTCGCCAGCCGACATTCCGCATCTCACGATCAACGATCCTGAGAAGCTCATCTATCTCACACAGACAACACTGTCGCTTGATGACGCGAATGTAGTGATCGGCGCGTTGAAGAAGGCGTTTCCCAAGATTAACGAACCGCCATCGAGCGATATCTGTTACGCGACGACGAATCGCCAAACCGCAGTCCGCGCGATTGCGCCAGAAGCCGAATTCGTGCTCGTCGTCGGCAGTAAGAACAGTTCGAATTCCGTGCGTTTGACCGAGATCTCAATGAACGACGGTACGCCGTCGCGCCTCGTCGACGACGCGAGTGAGCTCGATCCCGCGTGGTTCACGGGCGTGAACACTGTGCTCGTCACGAGCGGCGCGAGTGTTCCCGAAGATCTCGTGCACGGCGTCATTGAAGCGCTCATCGAACGCTTCGGCGGCGAAGTCGAACAGCGCGATGTGCATGATGAGCGCATTGAATTCGGCTTGCCTGGCACGCTGCGCGAACTGATGCGCAAGCGCGGCGTTGATCCCGACTCGCGCCGTATTCGCATCGATCGCGAAGCCGACACTGCGGAGTGGCTCGAACGCAAGCACATTCCGAATCGCACCGTGCAGGTCTCGATTCGCGCGACAGAAACCGACGGAAACGGATCGACGCACGCATGAACTCAGGCGATTCTCCGGAACTTGCACCGATCTCGTCGCACTTACCACCCGACATCGGACCAGGCCGTACTTCACTCTTCGAGTTCGATCTCGCGTCGCTCACCGCGGAAGTCGAGGCGATGGGTTTGCCTCGGCGTACCGCGCCGCAACTCTTGAAATGGATCTATGAGAAAGGTGTCACCGACTTCGAAAAGATGAGTGATCTTTCGAAGGATGCGCGCGCGCAAGTCGCCGCGCGCTTCGCGACGCTGCAAGGCTCGGTGATTCGACATCAAGTCGCAACCGATGACACGCAGAAGCTCTTGATCGAGTGGGCTGCTGCCGACGATGTTCCAGCCGAAACCGCGCTGCGGCTCGTTGGAACGGCGACCGATCGCCAAACCGAAACCGTGCTTATTCCGACCGAAGATCGCCGCACGGCGTGCGTTTCAAGCCAAGTGGGTTGCCCGGTCGGCTGCAAGTTCTGTGCTTCGGGGCTTGGTGGGCTCGATGGAAATCTCACCGCGGGCCGCATTGTCGAACAGATCTGGCGTCTCGGCCGATTGCCTGGCGTTGGTCGCGTTTCGAATGTCGTCTTCATGGGGATGGGCGAGCCACTCGCGAATTTCAACAATGTGACGCAAGCGATTCGCACGTTGAACGCGGAATGGGGCCTCGGTATCGGCGCGCGCAAGATCACCGTCTCCACGGTCGGCCTTCCTCCCGCGATTCGCAAGCTTTGCATGTTTGATATCCCGGTCACGCTTGCCCTTTCGCTGCACGCACCGTTCGATGAACTGCGTCGGCAGATTATTCCTTGGGCGGAATACTCAACGATCGACGAGTTGCTCGATGCGTGCCAAGAGTGGTTTGTGAAGACCGGCCGCGAGATCACGCTTGAGTACATCTTGCTCGGCGGTGTGAATGATCGACGCGAACACGCCGAAGAACTCGCGCGACTCGCACGCACGATGCGCGCGAATGTGAATCTCATCCGCTACAACGAAGTCGCGGGTGTTCCGTTCTCACGACCGAAGCATGATGATGTGCACGTCTTCCAAGAAGTCTTGCGCGCAAAGCATGTGAACGTGCACATTCGCGCGAGCCGTGGACGCGATATCGCCGCCGCCTGCGGCCAGTTGCGACACGAAGCGCGCGTTTGATTGCGAACGATCTCTGTCGCAGACGATCGCAAGCCCTCGACGTTTACAGATCTTCGACGTTCACAGATCTTCGACGTTCACAGACCTTCGACGTTCACAGACCTTCGACGCTTGCGCGCAGTTCTGCTGCGGATAGTGCATGAACACCGCCATCCGCAGAGAGCATCGCGAAGCGGCGCATACACATCGCCCAATGTGCGGGCTCGCGCTCAAAACCATCCGCAGCACGCTCGGCGAGTGAGATGGCGTACGCGCGAACTTCCTGCGCCCGTGAATCGCCGCGCAAACCCCACGGAACCAAGGGGCGCGCAACGCGCACCACTTCAGCAGGCCAATCGCTTGTGCGAAAATCGAGGCGGAAACGGCGATTCGCAACCAACAGTTCGAATCGACTGAGGTATCGACGCTCGAGTTTGTCGCCGTGCGAAGCACGCACACCGAGACGTTCACGCACGCGACGACGCTGCTCAAGACTCGTCGACATCGACAAGACGTAAAGCATGTCGCGCACAAGCACCGCGTCGGCAAGCGGCTCCGCGCCAACGAGCGCGAGATCGCCGCTCGGGTCGGCACGCAAAAGCCCTGCGACAAGCCGCTCATACAAGCCCATCATCTGTGTACCGCCCCACACAATGGCGCGGTGCAGTGCGGTCACGACTCCGCGCGTCGCGCGATCGATATCGTCGTCGTTTCCAAGCCGACCAAACGCAGCGAGCATGCCTGATGCGCTCAACGCGTAACGCGCCGCACGCTTTCGACCACCAAACCGCTCGCGAACCAATTCAAGCGCCAGTCGTCGTACAAGCCGCTCAAGCGACTCACGCTCCTCCGCCGAACGGCGCACCACCGCTCCGGCTTCCAATCGACGGCCAAAAGAAAATGCCTCGAAACTCCGGCCAAAACCGCTCATTTCGGATCGACGCACCGCGCCTTCGATCGCTTCAAGCGAAACTGGAATGAGTCCACGTTGATACGCGACACCGAGAAGCGCAACGTCAAGCAGTCGCTCGGAGAGCAGATTCGTTCGGCAGAGCGCTGCGAAATCATCGACCACGGATTGCGATGCCAACGCGCAACGTTCGGCCGCGCTCTCGAGAAGTTCGCACGAGGCAACGCGCGCATCATCAAACTGGTCTTCGAGTGGACCATCATTCGCGACGATACTTGTGCGTTGTGGACTCGCGACGCGTAGCGATGGATCTGGCCCGAGCGCACGAAGCGTTTCGATCGGATCGACGCCAAGCACAAGATCTGCTTCGCCGTAGGGAATCATCGCCGTCCGTGGCGCTCGCGATTCGCCCGCACGTGCACGAACCCACAGCACTTGCGCCCACGCGCGACGCCCGCGGCCACACGGCTCATCCGAGGCGAGCATCTCCACGCGATAGCCCATGACTCGACCGGCATCGGCGAGGATGCGCCCAAGAATTCCGGGCGTCGCGCCGCGATTTCCTGCGATATGCGCGCGATAAATCCCCTGCGCACCGTGCACCGGGCGTGGCGGCGCCAAGCCACCTGCACCGCGCGAATACGCCGTCATAGGCGGTTTTGTCCGGACAACTTCCACTTGCTCAGAAAGCGTCGTCGCGCGGAACTCGACGCCCTCGATGCGCACCGCGAGTTCTTCCGAAGTAAATCGACCTTCAATCGGCGTCGCCCCCTGCTCTTCTGCCTCGTCGAGCAAGCCTGACAGCGGAGGTGGCCGAAGCTCACACGCGTGATTCGCATCCCACACAAGCCGCTGTTGCGGCTGGTATCCGAGTCGATCGCGTTCCACGAATGTGCGATCAATCGCGTCAGGATCGAGTCGTGCAGGCGGACCATCGGTGACGACGAGTACGACAAGCCGCGTCTCATCTGCCGAAACAGCGGCGACCGCTTCTGTGAGTCGCTCGCGGGTTGCGCTTCGATCGTTGAGATCCGCGCGCATCACTCGTGCACGCGCTGCAGCATCGCTTGGAATTGCCGCGTCCGCGAGACGCGCGAGATCCGCACCACCACCAGATGCTCGTCCCACATCGACCGCGATCAGCACGCGGCGATACGTATCACGCGCTGATTGTCGCACCGCTTCTGTACCTTCGAGCATGAATCGCTCACGCGGATAGATCTCGACAACGGTTGTTTCTTCAGCATCTCCGCGAATCGGCAGAGCGTCGATTGCGATCGCACGGGGACGCGCAGAACCCTCCAACAATTCGGGGCGCCCGCGCATCTCTTGATCGAGTTCCACAACAACCTGACGAATGGCCCGCAGCGCAGCATCGACGCCGATTTCGTCGGTACGTGCGGGAAGCGCGAGCAATTCCAATTCCGGATTCGATTCCAACAGTTTCTTCGCGACGGAGAGCGATGGGCGTACCGCGTGCAAAAGATGCACGATCCTTCGCACCAAAATGGACGGACGCGTCGCGTCGTTCGGGCCGAGTGTGGGCGATTCGCCTTCGGGAGTCGCCGGAAGTTCGCGATAGGAAATCGTCGGAATACGTACACCGCGCCGACGAAGAAGATCCATGACCGCGAGCACCGACCGTGCAGCAGAACCTGGCCGAGATTCCAGCACCACGACATGCTGCACGCGATCGATGAATCGCTGGAGCGCGGCGTCATCGATCGGCGAGACAAGTCCGAGGCGAAGCACCGGAACGCGACCCGCGAGCTGCAACTCAGAGAGAACATCGGCGAGCGCGCGTTCGCACGCGCCAAGTGCGATGAATCCGACGACCTCACGCTCGCCTGGGCTCGGCAAACTCGTCGCGACGTTGAGTTCGAGCCGGCGCGCAACGCGAAGGAGATCGGGCGCGTCACCGAGTCGTGTGGAACCACGCAGTCGACGCTGCAGAATCAACTCATCGACCGTCGTCACGACGCGATTTGGACGCGCGGGAACCGATTCCATCGACGAGAGCACGACTCGGTGCACGACGATTGCAACGGGAACCGTCCCTGCGCGCGAAAGGCGCAGCGCTTGCTCGATCGCATCGCGAAGACTCGAAAGATCCGCGGGCTCCAACACGGGAAGACCCGCGCCGATCGCAAGTCGTCGCGGGCAGATCATCGGCTCGTTTTCAGGGTCATCCTCGAGTACAACCACAAGGCCCTGTTCGGGATTTCCGAACGACGCGCGGGCGCCACGCAGGCCTTCCACTGCTCCAACGAGATCCGACGCGGGGATCACCGCGACGGCGCTGCGACCGCCGCGCACTGCGGACATTGCGATCGCGACCGCACGCGCACCGTCGCCGCCGAGGTGAAGCTCGGTTTGATGCCGGGCGAGCAGCGTGCGATTCGCTTCGGACTGCGCCACGCGCGCAAGCGACGACAGTCGCGCCACAGTCGGTGCCGCGATGACGCCGACTTCAACCACGCTTTCAAGCGCACCTTTGAGAATCGCTTCACCCGCATCGAGCAGCACCAGCCCTTCGGCGGCGTAGAGCGAAGTCGCGGAGTTCGCGGCGTGGGCAGCAAGCACGCAGGCAGGATAATCGGAGCGCGCAATCGAACACGGGATCGGACGCGGGATCGCGCACGACGCGGGAAGAACCCGCGCGATTCTCGTATCCTCTCTCCGTGCGTTACCGACTTGTCATCACCGACCTCGATGGCACGCTTCTCAATCGCCGTGGACAGGTGAGCGAGGCGAATCTGCTCGCCATCCGCCGTTTGCAGGACGCGGGCGTGGAAGTCATCCCTGCGACTGGCCGCGCGTTGCGCGAGGCGGACCACGTGCTCGACTTCATCAATCACGTCGGGCACGCGATCATGGCCGGAGGCGCCCTCGTGCACGATGCGACGGACGGGCGAGTCATCATCCGCCGCGGACTCCCCGAAGACCTTGTGCGTGGGACGAGCGCGATTCTTGCCGAGTACGGCCTCCTGTCGCAGCACCTGCAAGATCACACCTGCGCAGGCTTCGACTACGTCATGGTGGGCGACCATGCGTTCGATCCGGCAACCAAGTGGTGGTTTGAGGTCTTCCCCGTCACCTACCAACGCGTCGCGTCGATCGAGCACCACCCATCCATTGAGCACACGGTGCGGGTCGGAGGCGTCGCACCCGCGGATGTGCTCGCGCCGGTCGCGCAGCGGATTGCGCGGGAATTCGGCGATCGACTCGCGGTCCAGCATTGGAGCGCCCAGACCGCCGAAGACGCGATCAACTCGCCGACGCATCTCTTGGAGGCGTTCGACCGCGGGGTCAACAAGTGGACTGCGATCGAGGCCGTGTGCGCGGAGCTCGGGATCGACCCTGCCGAAACCGTCGCCATCGGGGATGGGCTCAACGACCTCGAAATGATTCGCCATGCGGGTCTCGGGGTCGCGATGGAAAATGCCGACCCACGTATCGCCGCAGTCGCGAAGGCTCGGGCGGGGCACCACGATCGCGACGGGTTCGCGGCCGTCGCAGAGATCGTGCTACAGGCGAACCGCGGTTGAGCCGATGTAGGTCATGCCGAGGAATCGGCCGGTTCGGCCTGGCTGGATGACGCGAGTTATCCGACGTCCGTGTCGTCTCCGCTCCCTTGAACGCCTTTCACCCGATAGATTGCTCGACCCATGGCAAAGTCCCCCGCTGACCGTCCTTCGCAGGTGCAGACTCAGGATCTCACCGAGAGCCGCATCAATGAAGATTTTGTCTTCTGGCTGAAGAAGAACGGCTCGAACTACCTCCTCGTCGTTCTGCTCGCCGCTTGCGCCGCGCTTGGTTACAACTACTGGCAGCGCAAGCAAATTGAGAAGAGCTCTGTGGCGTGGGAAGAACTCGGTCAAGCGACGATTCCCGAGTCGCTCGACGAAGTCGCCAAGGCGCACGCCAACGTCCCGCAGGTCGCCATGATCGCGGAACTCAGCGCGGGCGACCGCCGACTCGCGCAGATTCGCTCCGGCGAACTGACGCCGAAGCAAGGCGACACCCCCGCCGTGTTGCTCGATGAGGCAACCCGCAAGATCACGCAAGATGCGGCTGACGCGAACTATACGAAGGCTGCAGATATCGCAGTGAAGCTCGCCAATGGAAGTCGCGAGCAAGCAATCACCGTCGTACTGCCGACCCTCTTCGGTCGCGCTGCCGTTGCGGAGAGCCGTGGCGATTTCGAAGGTTCGCGCAAGTTGCTCGAAGAAGCCGCCGCGCTCGCCGGAAGCCGTTGGCCGGGCTACGAAAAGCTCGCCAAGTGGCGCGCGAATGAAACGCTGACGCTCGCGACTGCGGTTCCATTGCCAACCGCCGCGCAACTTCCTGTGAAGACGACGACCCCAGTCGCGCCCGCAGGTGGCGGTGACGACCTCTTCCAGCAACTCATCCAAGAGCAGGCGACACAGGGTGCTGCGGGTGAAACGCCTGCAGAAACGCCAGCACCAGCGCCAGCCCCAGAGCCAGGTTCGGGTGGCTGAGCACGTCGTTCGCCTCGTTCATTCGAGAAGCGCACGCGCTTGATCGACGAAAGTGGACTGAATTCTCGGCAAAAAGCGTTCGAAGGCTCGCCTTCGATGTCGCACCTGTAACGCAATCGACTTCGTAGAAAAATGGGCGAGTCACCTGAAGATCGCCTCGATCGAACCGCCGCACTGCTTGGTGCGAGCGGTACTGTCGATCGCGATGCGCTCTTCGCGATATACGAAGAAAACGCGGCGAAAGACGATGAAACTCCGGTCACCGTCGAATTTGAGTTGCTGAAGGATCTCGAAAAGCGGCTCGATCGCTACATGGTTGATCGCGTGCCGTTTCTCTCGCGCACCCAAATTCAGCGACTCATCGAAGAAGAAGCGATCACCGTCAACGGGCGCGTTCCAAAGAGTTCGACCAAACTTCGCAAAGGCGACCGTATCGTCGCCACGCTTCCCCCACCGCCATCGGGCGCGATTCAGCCAGAAGAGATTCCACTCGATGTGATCTACGAAGATGATGCCATCATCGTCGTGAACAAACCCGCCGGACTCATCGTGCATCCCGCGCGCAGTCACAAATCAGGCACGTTGGTCAACGCCCTTGCGTGGCGCTTCAAACATGTGTCGGGCGGCGAACTCTCGAAGGTTGGCGAAGAATTTGCGCGACCGGGCATTGTGCACCGACTCGACAAGTTCACTTCTGGCGCGATTGTGAGCGCGAAGAATGACACCGCGCACTGGCGACTCGGCAAGCAGTTTGAGATGCGGCGCACGGACAAGCGCTACCTCGCGCTCGTCCACGGACATCCTGAACGCGACGTCGAAACCATCGATTTGCCGCTCGGAAAGCACCCTTCGATCAAGGAAAAGTATGCCGTGCGTCATGACGAGACGGGCAAGCCGTCGCTCACCATCGCGCGCGTTCGTGAGCGGTACCTCGCAAACGATGGAACAAAGTATGCGCTCGTCGAACTCGAATTGAAGACGGGCCGCACGCACCAGATTCGTGTGCATCTTTCCTACATCGGCCACTCGATTGTCGGCGATGACATGTACGGCGGGCGTCATTCGACTGAGCGCCAGCTCGGTGGCGAACGCGACGACATGCTTCTCGCGCGACAAGCACTCCACGCAACGACGCTTGGTTTCCGACATCCGATGAACGAGGCGCCGATGAAGTTCACCGCGCCCCTTGCGGGAGATTTGAAACGTGCAGTCGAACTCTTACGTGCTGCGAGCACGCGACAGAGTCAGGCAGTCGAGGTCAATCCCCCGGGCGCGACCATCGATCTCTCTGCCACTGGACTTTGACGATCACCCGACTTCACTCGTCGCCGACATCGTCGTTCACAAGCGCGTAGAAACCACCACCTTCGCGACGCAAACGCCCTGCCGCGACGAGCGCTTCCCACACTTCGACACCAAACTCGCGTGGCGGAATGATCGCGTCGATTTCGTTGCGCTTTCCGCTCGACATTGGCCCAACTCCCAGTCGGCTCTCGGCATCGAGTCGGGCGAATCGAAGTCGCTTGCGAAATGCGCGCATGGCACTCCGCTGAACTTCGATTTCAACCTGGACCACCGCGACCACTGGCTTTGCTTCGATCGCAATCTCCTCGCCGCGAAGCCACCGGATGAGTAGCGCAAGCCCTGCCGCATCCCGTGCGGCGACCAAACGCATGATGACCTGCGGATCGACTTTCGCCTTCAGCAGCGCTTTGTGCATCGCCCCCCACTTGGGACCAGCGGTTGCTGCATCAGATGTCGCGATCGCGTCAGCGGTCGCTGCGAGTTCCGAGAGCAGCGTCGGAGTGATTTGCGTGGGACGCTTTCCGAAGGGTGATGAAACCTCGCTCATAGCCAAACTGTACATCGGCTCCCGCACTCCTTCAGTACACTCAAACCATGCTGACTTTCGCCTCGATTTCTGCACGAATGCGCTCGTACCGCGCTGCGTCGATTGTTCGCGCGCTCACGATTGCACTGCTCCTCGTAAACATCGCCGTCAGCGCGCGCCATGCACAGGCCGAGGATTTCCCGCGGCTCGCACCGAAACTGAAACTCGACGGCTTCAGCGTCAACGGCCAACCCGCCGAGTCCATTCTCGTCATTCACTACCACCGACCTGGGGGTGACTACAGCGGTTGGAACATCTGGTACTGGCCTGAAGGTCGCGATGGACAACAGGCGAATCTCGGCGGCGAGGATGCGTTTGGCCGCTACGCAATCATTCCCTTCGCTCCGGCGCCCGCGCGCGCAGGATTCCTCGTGCGTCGTGGAAACTGGGAGGAGAAAGATTTCGACCAAGACCGCTTTGTGTCGCTCACGAAGGGTTCCATCACCGAGATTTGGGTGAAGTCGGGCGAAGACTCTCTCACCACCGATCCGTCGCGTCTCGATACATCCGTGCGCGTCGCGGGAGCGTTTCTTGATCGCGCCGACCTTGTCACCCTTGCGCTCACAGCACCATGGAAAGACGCCGCGCCCAAATCGATCACGATCGACAATGTGCGGCCGAACGGTCCTGCGCCGAAGGTGAAGTCGATCAAGCCCGCTGGAACAAGCGGCGGTAAAGCGCTCTACGAAATCGCGTTTGCACGACCGATCGATGATGCAGACGTCGCGAGCCTTCGCGTGGATTTCACCGATGGACCGCTGAAAGATGCAATTCCAACGATCATCTATGCGCGCGACGTCCTTGAGAGCCCAGATTTCATCGCGACCGACGTGAAGTTTGGAGCCTACGTTGCGAGAGACACGACGTCGTCCACAACGTCATTCACGACATGGTCACCCGTCGCAGACAAGGTCGAGCTCGTGCTGTACGACGCACGCGCCGCTGCGGGCGATACCTCTGCTCCCGCGACACGCACCATCCCGCTTGAGAAGAAGCCGAAGGGTGTATGGACAACCTCGGTTCCGAGCGATCTTTCGGGAACGCCCTACCGCTATCGTTTTCACTCGTACGGCGAGCAACGCGAAGCGCCAGATATGCACGGTTTTGCCGCGAATTCTACGAGTTCGCACACCGTCGTCGTGGACCTCGCGCAACTCGAGCCCGACGGCTTCCGCGCGCAACCTGAACCGCGCATCGCGCGCGCAACCGACGAGATCATCTACGAAGTACATGTGCGCGACTACTCGCAACGGGATGATCGCGTCGATGACACCACGCGCGGGACGTACCTCGGCCTCACCCACAGTGCACCTGCGACGACGAGCACGCCATCGAGTGGTATCGATCACTTGAAAGACCTCGGGATCACCGCGGTCCACCTCTTGCCGATCCACGATTTCACGGCAAAAACCGATGAGTACAACTGGGGCTACTGGACAACACTCTTCAACGTTCCAGAGTCGAACTACGCAACAAATCCGAGTGATCCCTTCTCTGCGATTCGCGATCTGCGCACCGCAGTCATGCGTCTGCACGCGGCCGACATCCGCGTCATTCTCGATGTCGTCTACAACCACACGTCGGACGCGGGCCCGAATTCACCCTTCGGCGCAGCGGTCCCGTACTACTTCTTCCGCACCACGCGCGATGGCAGACTCACCAACGACTCGGGAACCGGCAACGGTTTCGCCGACGAGCGACCAATGGCGCGCGAGTACATCCTCGACAGTCTCGAGCATTGGTTGCGCAACTATCGCATCGACGGATTCCGCTTTGATCTCCTCGGTTGCCACAAGCCTGAAACCGTGCGCGCGATCTGCGAACGTGTGAAGGCAATTCGTCCGGATGCAACGCTCTATGGCGAACCGTGGACCGGCGGCGGACCCACGCACTTCGGGAAGGGCGCGCAAAAAGGCCTTCCCATCGCGGTGTTCAACGACCACCTTCGCAACGCGATTCGCGGCGATCTCGATGGCACCACCGTCGGATTTGCGACGGGTGAAGGTGGCGACACCGGTGCGATCAAACGCGGCGTCGCTGGCGCAATCGACGACTTCACCACCGAACCAACGGAAACGATCAACTACGCGAGCGCGCACGACAACCTCGTCTTGTGGGACAAGATCACGAAGACCGCGCCCAACGCGTCCGACGAAGATCGTCGCGCGATGCAGAAACTCGCACTCGGCATTGTGCTCACGAGCCAGGGAGTTCCGTTCATCCACGGCGGCTGCGACTTTGCTCGTACGAAGCAAGGCAACCACAACTCCTACAACGCGGGCGACGAGATCAACGACTTCGGTTGGTCGCGCAAGAGCGAGTACGCCGACATCTTTGAATTCACACGGGGACTCATTGAATTGCGCCGCGCGCATCCTGCGTTCCGCATGACCGACGATGCGCAGATTCGCCAGGCTCTCACCTTCGCGAACACGGAACGCCCCGTCGCTTTCACGCTCGATGGTCGCGTCGCGAACGACTCGTGGAAGCAGATCTTTGTCGCATACAACGATGAACCACGTCCGCTTGAAGTCACTCTTCCTGCAGGCGAATGGATCGTTGTTGTGGATGCAACGCGTGCTGGCGTTGCGCCGCTCACGACCGTACGCGGACGAACGACGCTTCCGCCGTATTCGATGCTCGTCGCTCACACATCGTCACGCTGATCCACGCGGCGACTGCGTTGCAAATCATCGCGTTTGGGGAAGCGGGAACGCGCCCCATGGGAGCACCTCGCACGAGTTCGTAACTTTCGCATCTCGCGCTCTGTTGCGCGTTGGTGCTCTTTGTGTGACGTGTTCCTCGAGCTGACTTCTACGACCTCGCACAGATGTCGATGGCTTGTTCCGAACTTCGCGTTCTGAACTTCGCGCGGCTTCACGTCTTGCACAAGGAGAACCACCCAACCCGTTGGTGCATTTTCACGTTGACGGAAAGTGGTCATGCCGGAAGCCGAAACCGATCTTGAAACACCAGCGCTTTCACACCTCGTGGATCCAGCCGATCTTCTCGACCTTTTGCAGGGCGTCGACGATCTCGTACAAAGCGTGTGGCCGGATGGTCGAATTCGCTACGTCAATCGTGCATGGCTTGAGCGACTCGGGTACTCCGCGGAAGAAGCGGCAGACCTCAATATCTTCGGGGTAATTCATCCAGAGAGCCACGAGCACTGCGCGCACTACCTCGGCAGACTCTTCGGCGGCGAAGATGTCGGGCTGATGGAGGTGACGTTTGTCACGAAATCGGGAGAACCGGTACAGCTCGAGGGCCGCGTCACAGCGCGCTTTTCAAATGGCACGCCGTACGCAACGCGCGGCATTTTCCGCGAAGTAAAGCCACGCGAGCGCGTGCGAGGCACCCTCGATCGTCTTCGCGAGCAACGCCGACTCTTTCATTCCGTGCTGTCGATCTTGCGCGCAAACACGAGCCGGAGTCGCGATGTCTTTCTTGAACTCGTGACGAAGAAGGTCGCTCAGTCGCTGAAAGTCGAGCGCGTCAGCGTCTGGCTCTTCGACGATCTTCACACGCAAATCACGTGCAACTACCTCATCGAAGGCCACTCGACCCGAGGGCGTTCCGGCGAAGTTCTGCATCGAAGCGACTACCCAGCGTACTTTGAGGCGATCGAGGGCTTGTTGCCGATTCGCGCCGATGACGCACGTCAGCATGGCGCGACTTCAAGCCTCACCGAGAAGTACCTCGCACCACACGGCATCACTTCGATCTTTGATTGCCCCATCCGACTCGGAGAGCATCTTGCTGGCGTCCTCTGCTGCGAGCACGTGGGTGAACCGCGACACTGGACCAACGATGAGGAAGAGTTCCTCGTCGCAGTCAGCGCGATTGTGCTGATTTTCCTCGAGAACGAGCGTCGCGTACGCGTTGAATCGGAGCTCAGCGCACTCAATCAACGGCTCGAACGGCTCGTCGACGATCGCACTGCGGAACTCAATCGCAGCGAGAAGCGACTTCAATATCTCATCACGTCGAGCCCTGCGATTCTCTTCAGCTGTCACGCGAGCCAGGGCTATCCAACGACGTACATCAGCCCGAATGTCGAAGTCTTCTTGGGCTATTCCGTGCGCGATTTTCTCTCGACGCCCGATTTCTGGACGCAGCGCCTGCATCCCGATGATCGCACGCGCGCACTTTCCGCGATGGCATCCGCCGTCGTCTACGGAAGCGCGGCCTTTGAGTACCGCTTCCTACATGCCGATGGCCAGTATCGATGGCTCCGCGACAGCCTGATGCTGACACGCGACGCCGAGGGGAATCCGAAGGAAATCGTCGGATCGTGCATCGATATCGATGATCGCCGTCGCGCGGAGAATGCCGCGCAAGCTGCAGCCAATGACCTCCGCCGTTTGATCGAAACTGCGAATGCGCCGATCTTCGGCAAAGATGTCCGCGGCAAAGTGAACGAGTGGAATCGCAGTGCCGAACGACTCACAGGCTTCAGCAAAGAGGACGTCTTTGATCGGGATCTCGTGGACTTCGTGAGTCCTGGCTACAAGCTCGCGGTGAAGGAAGTGCTCGATCGCGCGTTGCGCGGCGTCGAAACAGAGAACTTCGAGTTTCCGCTCGAAACGAAGGATGGCCGTCGCGTCACAGTGCTCCTCAACGCTGGTACGCGTCGAGGTTCCGAAGGCGAGATCACCGGCATGGTTGGTGTTGGTCAAGACATCACACAACTGCGACAGGCAGATCAGAGAAGTCTCCGCGCGAAACGTCTCGAGAGTCTTGGCACGCTCGCTGGTGGTGTTGCGCACGACATCAACAACGCGCTCGCACCGATCATGCTCGCGTGCGGATTGCTGCGAAAACAGGCTCCAGATGCCGCGCGTCTGATCGATATTCTCGAATCAAGCACGCGTCGCGGCGCTTCGATGGTGCAGCAACTTTTGACCTTTGCGAAAGGTGTCGACGGCGAACGAATCGCGATCGACCCACGCAAACTGACGCGCGAACTCGAGCAAATCGTCAGCAGCACGTTTCCGAAGAACATCCGATTGCGATTCTCCATCGGTGATGAACTTCCCAGCGTCATCGGTGACGCCACGCAACTTCATCAAGTCCTGCTCAATCTTTGCGTCAACGCGCGTGATGCGATGCCCACGGGCGGTGCGATCACGATCGAACTCTCTGGTGTCACCGTCTCCACAAGGGAAGCTGCCGAACACGACGACTGCTCGCCGGGGCGTTATCTCCGTTGGTCTGTGACCGACTCAGGCAGCGGAATTTCGACCGAACTCCTTGAGCGTATATTCGAGCCGTTTTTCAGCACCAAAAGCCCCGAACAGGGAACTGGACTCGGGCTGTCGACTGCGATGGGGATCGTGCGAAGCCACGGTGGCTTCATGCGCGTCGCCACACAACCAGGACTCGGTTCAACATTCAGCGTCTATCTTCCGGAAGCAGTTGGAGTGGAAGCGACGAACGAAAAAGTCCATGCAACGCGTCCGTTCCGCGGCCAGGGTGAGACGATTCTCGTCGTTGAAGATGAACCATCGGTGCGGGAAGTTGTGCGCCAAATTCTCACCGCGCTCGGCTTCAAAGTTCGCGTGGCAGTCGACGGGGTCAGCGCGCTTTCAGCACTGGCCGAGCCGATGAACACGATCGATGGTGTGATCACCGATCTTCACATGCCGAACATGGATGGCATCGAATTCGCGCGCAAAGTCGCGGTTGCGTATCCGAGCCTTGGCGTCATTCTCGCGAGCGGCCGCCTTGATCGCGCGGAACTCGCGGCAGCAGAAGATGCGCCGTTCGTGGCGCATCTTGAGAAGCCGTTCACAATCGAACGACTCTCAGAAGTGCTGTCGGCGCTTCTGACGCGCGCGCGGAAGTAACGCTTCACTCCGCTGCGGCGCTCACGCGGCCTTCGTGCCACGGTCGCGCACGAGGACAGCCATCACAAGCGGCACCACCACGATCGTGAAGATCGTCGAGACGAGCAGTCCGCCGCCCATCACGGCGCCGAGGCCGCGATAGAGCTCGCTTCCTGCGCCTGGCGCGAAGATCAAGGGCAATAGTCCTGCGACGCTCGTGAATGCGCTCATCAGAATCGGCCGTACGCGCGTGCGGACACTTTCCGCGATGGCCGCGCGCAGCGGCAGCGGACCGCCTTCACGCACCGCTGGTGCATCAGGAAGCCCGCGGAACGCCGCATCGGACGGTGTTTCGTCCGCGGTGCCGCGCTGGAAATTCAGCGTCTGGTGAACG
>JAIYCA010000030.1 GCA_027488265.1 Planctomycetaceae bacterium | reverse complement strand
GGTTGGATCGACGTGCCCGCCGATGGCGCGTGGACGTTCACGCTTGAATCAGACGAAGGTTCTCGACTGCTCATTGGTGGCGAAGTTGTTGTGTCGCATGATGGGCTTCACGGAATGTCCTCGCGGTCCGGCACCATTGGACTTGCGGCTGGCCGGCATGCGCTTCGCGTCGAGTACTTCGAACGAACCGGCGAAGCGGGCCTCATTTTGCGATGGCAGGGTCCTAGCGTTGCACTCGATATCGTGCCTCCGAGCGCGCTCTCGCAAGGCGGAAGTGATGAACCTGCGGATTTCGACAACGACGGAATCGTTGGCGCGAGTGACCTGTCGTTGCTGCTCTCCGCGTGGGGCACGATGAACACGACGTATGACCTCACGGGCGACGGCTTCGTGAATGCGCAAGACCTCGCCGCGCTCCTCTTTGGTTGGGCGTACTAGTTCGGTTGAGAGTCTGCGTGTCGGCCTCGGCTTCTTCTTCGGCTTCTTTTGAAGCCTCCAGGGTGGGCCCGTGCATCGACCTCCTACGAGGGAACTCGTGGCGAGAGCGGTTACACGGACGCCCAGAATCACGCCAATTTCAGGTCTACTTGCGACAGAAGGGCGACCTCGTCCGAAGAGGGTGGTCCGTGCTGAACTCCCCGCACGGATGACCGATATCGTCGAGGCCCTATGAACCTGCTCGTCCCCCTTGTTGCTGCTCTTCTTTCGTCGCCCTCCTCGCTCGATGCATCAGTCGATGCATCGCTTATGGCACCCACGAAGGCACCCACGAAGGCACCCTTAAGGGTCACTTCGAAGGCGACGTCCACTGCGTCATCGGTCGGTGTGGCGTCTGAGCAGATCGCGCTTCCATCGATCGCACGACGCGTCGCGAGCACTGGCCGCATTCCCAAGGCTGCGGCGCATGCGACGAGCGTCATTGAAATCGACCGTGCGGCTCTGAACCGCCTCGCGACTGCGGGTGGTGGAACGCTGCACGCTTTCCCGCTTGGGCCCGCGCTTGATGTCGACCTTGAACTCGCGACGCTCGATCCGTTCGAGTCGGATGCCGAAATCGAAGTTGCCGCCATCGCGGGCACCGGCGCATCGACGCCGAAGCGCAGGCTCGCCGCAGACGTCGATCGCGGAGTGCATTTCGTCGGAGTTGTGCATGGCGCAGCGAACTCACGTGCGTTCCTTTCGTCGACCTCCGCTGGCACCTACGGCTACGTTGAAATCGATCGCCGCACCTTCATCATCTCAAGTGGTCCGACTGGTTCGCGCACCGGTATCGCAAGTTACGAACTGACGGCGCTTCCTGAGGATTTCCTCGAAGCTCCTGCGTGGACCTGCGCGACGGTTGAGCCGCCCGAACCAGTGGTCGTTGGTGACGGCGGCCTTGCAGGCACGCCACCATGTCGACAATTCCGCATCGCGTGGGAAACAGACCAAGAGTTTCTCGCGCTTTTCGGAGGCGACACGTCGGCGGCGACGGGTTATGTCGGCACACTCGCGGCAGCGCTGACTTCGATCTACACCCGCGACGTCAACGCGCGGCTGAGCGTTCGCTATCTCCGACTCTGGAGTTCCACCGATCCGTGGACGGCGACGAACACCTCGACGCAACTCGAGGAGTTCTCGGGATACTGGCAATTGCAGATGGGAAGTATCACGCGCGATCTCGCGCACTTCCTCTCTGGACGCAATCTTGGCGGCGGCGTGGCGTATCTGCCAGGCATTTGCAACGGTGGCTACAACTATGGCGTCAGCGCGAATCTCGATGGTTTCTTCCCAACGCCGCTTGTCGACAACAACGGACAGAATTGGGACATCATCGTGGTGGCGCATGAACTCGGCCACAATTTCGGCGCGCCGCACACGCATAGTTACGTTCCGCCGCTCGACGGTTGTGGTTTGAGTCCGGCGGATTGCACTGTCGCGAACGCCGATCAAGGCACGATTATGTCGTACTGCCACCTCTGCTCAGGTGGCGTGCAGAACATCAAGTTGGTGTTCCATCCGTCGAATATTCAGTCGATGGAAGATCGTCTCGCGGCGGTCGGTTGTAGTTACGTCGCAGCCACGACGCTCCCGTTTGGTGCGAGTGATCGTGCGCAAACCATCGTCGGTGTGCCTGTCACGATCGATGTTCTCGCGAACGAAATAGACTTCAACTGTGAGAGTGTTGAGATCGGAACGTTTACAAATCCTTCGCTTGGCGGCGTTGTGGAGCGCAGTGTTGGCACGGGGCCTGGCGGTCGCGATCAACTGATCTACGTCATGCCGAATGGTTCGTTCTCGGGGAACGACGTCTTTACGTATCGCGTTCGCGAAGCGAGCGGCCAAGAAACGGTTGTGTCGGTGACTGTTGAAGTCACCCCAGTGCGCGTCCCCGAGAATCCAGTTGGCGACGTCCCACAGTTGGATGTGTCGTACTACGTGCTGTCTTCACCGACTGTACTACCCAACTATGCGACGCTGACGCCGTATCAATCAGGCACCGTCGCGCAGGTTAACTACGCGTCAACGACGGGGAATTTTGCGACCAGCGGACGAGCAAACAATGTCGGGGCACTGTTTACTGGTTGGGTGACCGTCCCCGAGTCTGGCGTTTGGACGTTCTTCACCAATTCAGACGAAGGCTCGCGACTCCTCATTGGAAACACAGTCGTCGTCAGCAACGACGGCATCCACGCGATGTTGGAAAAGTCTGGATCGATTGCACTCGCAGCGGGAACGCATGCGATTCGTATCGAGTTCTTTGAACGAACGGGCAGTGCTGGCTTGATTGCGTCGTGGCAGGGGCCAAACGTTGCGAAGGCGGCGATCCCCGCATCGGCGCTGTCGCGCGGTGGCACGAATCCTGCGAGCGATATCGACAACGATGGCGACATTGACGCCGCCGACCTCGCGATGCTGCTCAGCGCATGGGGACAAACGGGCGGCGCGGCAGACTTGAACCGTGATGGCTCGGTCGATGCTGCGGATCTCGCGCAACTCCTCAGCGGTTGGACGGGGTAACGCTGCTGGCGTCATTCGCCTTTGATGCTGCGTCTTTCTTCTCGGCAGCCATGCGGATCCGCGCGGTTGGCTCTGAAGGTCGAAACGGGTACGGCGTTCCATCCTGCCATGATTTGTGCAGGCTGCGGAAGTGCGGAGATGTCGGAAGGCCGGACTGTCCTGCGGGAGTCACAAGAATCGCTTCGTCTTCGCGGCTTGGTGAAACCACTGATCGCTGACTTGCGCCGAAACTCGGTGTTTGCACACGGACTGTGGTGGGGTGGCCTGGAAGTGGTGCTCGTGGCATCTCTGCAAGCCGCGCAGCGGCACCAAGCGCGTCGGCAGCGGGATGACGAATGGCCGCGCGATTGACCTCGCCACGCGTTCGAAAACCTGCAGGTTTCTCGCCACTTGCGGGCACGAACGACGCAGTCGCCGCAGCATCGAGCAGTTCCTGTGTCAACGCGCTCCAGTACTGGCCACGCGGCAAAAGATGCGGCGGGCGTGTTTCAAGGATGCGAAGCAGCGCTTCGTCATCGAGTGCCATCACGATTTGCTGCGCATCGATCTCGACGCCGCGCACACGTGCGTCAGCTGCGAGCGCTTCGGCCATGGCACGTCGTAATCCACTGCGCACCGCGTCAAGAAGGACGGGTGCAGACGCGTTGACGCTGACGTCTCCGTTCCACGCGCGCAACAGTTCCACCGCGAGTGCAGAGGATGTGAGATCCGCCGCAGGCGCGCTGCGTTCGTCGCTTGCATTCGACTCGTTCGCGTTCTTTGCATGCGCAATCTCTTCCTGCGCAAGCTTTTCACCGAGCGCCGCGACGATGGCATCACGCCAACGCACAAGGCGTGGTGAACGTACGTCGAGTTGTACGCCGTGGAGATCAACTTCGGTCCAATCTTGGCGAGCACGCAGCAACTCCGCGATTCGAAACGCGCGATCGCCATGCGCTTCATCGGCACCGATGAGCGAAGCGATCGGTCCTGCCGGCGCGAGCGATAGCTGATTGGCACTTGTGAGGATGCCCTCTGCTGGATCCACGATCGTCGGCTTTGCGCCTGGATCAAGCGTTCCGCGCCATTCGGGTGCATCGCGCCACGACACGATGCGCGAGGTGCGGTCGGAGCGGTCGGGAAGCGCGCCCGCGATCGTCCATCCGATGCGGCCAGAGTTGTCCGCGACAAGGAAGTTCTGCGGCGGGCCGTGCCACTCTCGCGCTGTCGCAAGCGCGTCATCGAGTGTCTTCGCATTCGCAAGTTCGAAGAGGCCGCAGTCGAGGCCACCTTCGCGGAGTGGTGCCCATCGCAACGCAAGCATCGTGCCGTCTTCTCGCGTCTCGACAATCGGCCCGAACTCTGTCGTGCGAAGCGTGACTTCTTCGGCGCTTGTTCCTGTGCCTACGCGCACGACGCGCGTCACGAAGGCCTGGCTTCCGTTGCTTGTCTGGTACCGGGTCGGATCCGTCGGGTCCGCCTCGACAACAATCAAATCGGCGAGGTCTGCCGTGAGATTCGTAAACGCCCATGCAACATGGCCATTCGTGCCTTGCACGATGAGCGGTACTCCCGGAAGCGACAAACCTTCGAGTGTGTGTTCGGGCCACAAGAGTCGAACGCGGTACCAAATGCCGGGTGCCGTCAGCATCAAATGCATGTCGTTGGCGACAATCGCGCGTCCATCTTTGGTGCGCGAACCCGCCACCGCGAAGGCGTTCGAACCTGGATGCACGTCACGCGTTGAGATCGACTCGGCACTTGACGGTGACTGCGTGCGCGCGGGCAGTGCAGCGTTCGATCTCGCGCGCCGGAGATCGAGTGCTGCCGCGTCGGGGATCGCGATTGGTTGCGGAAGTGGCGAGCCATCAATCGACCGATCAAGGGTTCCACGACTCGAAGTGAAAAACTCGGCAACCTTCGGAAACGCAAGAAAGAGCGGAGTTCGCGCGCGATCGGCTTGCGGCGAACTATCGAGGTACCGCGCCATGCCGAGTTGAATGAGGAGAGAATCCTCAGCCTTCCACGGTGCGGGTTTCAACTTGAGCATGTTGTATTCAAAGGGCGTGGTCGTCGCGAGAAACGCGTTCACACCCTCGGCGTAGCAATCCAACAGCGCGCGCTGCGCGGGCGGCAGTGCGCCCAGTGCGCGTTGCGCGGCATCGCGCAATTGCAGCGGGAGAGTTTCGAGATCACGCGCTTTCGCTTGCGGAATAAGTTCCCAAAGTTCGCCGGCAGCTTCGCGTCGCGCAAGGTCCATTTGAAGGAAACGCTCACGTGCATGTATCCAGCCTTCGGCGCGCGCTGCATCCTCGATGGACATCGCCTGAATCGTCGGGACTTCGACGCGGTCGAGATCGATGGTGACTTCGCTCTTGAGCGACGGAATCACTGCGAACTTCGGGATGAGTTCTTCGGCCGCGTGGCTCGTGATCGCCACACTCAAGGCGAAGAATGCTGAGAAGACATCAGTCGCTCGTCGTTTCATCTTCAAGATGCTCACGGCTTCGCCTCCGCAGGATTCGCAATGAAGAACTCGGGATTGTCGGGGAGATTTGTGATGAATGGCTTCTCGTCCGCGACGCCGTCGCTGAGTCGAAAGCGGAGAATCTCACGCGCTTTGCGGCTTCCGACGTAGAGGTAGCCGTCGTGGATCGCGAGTGAACTCGTCGCATCGATGCCAGCGTCTTCGCCGATGAAGACGCTCGCTTTCCCGTCTGGAAGTTGCAGGCGAAACACCTCGTTTCGCTTGTTGTCGCTGATATAGAGGGTGCTTTCATCGGGCGCGATGAGGAGTTGAATCGGTGTTTCGATGCCGTCATTCTTCGATGCGAGCACACGCAGGCGTTCACCAGTCGCGAGATTCCATGTGGTCACCTCGCCTTTCCCGCGATCAGCGACGAGTAGCGTTCCATCGGGCGTGACGGCGATCCCGCGCACCTCTTTCACACCGTGCTTGTTCATCTCATGCGAAGGTACGACGAGGCCCGCAGACTTCGTGCCGACATCGACCGCTCCCGATGACGTGAGTGGTTTGCCTGCACTCGGAGAACTCGGTGCGCCGTAACGCGTGACCGTATTCGAATCTTGATTCGAAACGAGGATCGATCCATCGGGCGCGACGGCCATGGCATACGGATGAACGAGCAATGGGTTGTCATCGCCTGTGCGCGCGAAAACGCCGACAAACGGGCGTCGTGCATCACTGGCGGGGGCGCCGAATTGCAAAATCTGCGTGTTGTGTTTCCACGCGGAAATCACCAAGAGCGTCCCATCCGCAAGCGGCAGCATGCCGCGGAGATCTTGCAATTCGCCCTCGGCATCGGGAACTTTCGCGAGCACACCTCCCGCGGACGCGCCGTCGGCGCCGAATCCGAGAACGCTCTCTTGGCCAGTGACTGGATCGCGCGCGCCGGCATCGTGAAGAGTCATGTACCACTGCACGCCGCTTGGAGTCGTTGAAGTCGAAGCAGGCTTTGCTGAATGATGGGTTGATGATTCGCCGGCATCGCCACGATCCCGATCGGCCTTGTTCGATTCGTGCGTGTGCTTCGCGGCGCTGCTGCCGTCGTCTTGTTCATGGCTCTCGCCATGATGATGGTGCTCCTTCTTCTCCGTCTGCATCGCGGCGTCTTGTGCGGGATCATCGGGGATATCGCACGAGGTTGCCGCGATGGCGAGGGCGAGTGCGACGCTGCACTTCGCAATGCGAGAAAGTCGTAAGCCATGCAGGGAGATAGGCGAAGCGATCGGCATTCGTACAGTGTAGTTTCATCGTTGAGTCACTCGGCTCATGAAACAGCGCGAAGCCTGTGGTAGCGTGCACGGTGTTCCGAGCGGGCTGCGTTTGTGCCGCCCTCAAATGCCTCCGAGGAGTCGCCAGATGAACCGTCGAAATGCGCTCAGTGTGTTCGGACTCGCATCACTTGCGGCACTCGCGCCGCGCGCCTTCGCGCAGGACGACGCCAAGCCGTCGGTGCCCGCTGGAGCCGTCGATGCGAAGGCAGTGGCGAACTTGCTCTCGAATCCGATCTCGCTCGCGCAATGGTCGCTGCATCGACGCTTTGGTTTTGGCAAGCCCGAGGAACGCGCGAAGGACCCTGCCGATCCGATGGACTTCGCGAAGATCACGAAAGAAGAGTTCGGTCTCACACGCATCGAACTCGTGAATCAGTTCTACCGAGAGCGCATCGGCGAAAAATCACTCGGCAGCGAGTTCCGTAAGCGCTGCGACGACCTCGGCGTGAAGTGCGAACTCATCATGTGCGACGGCGAAGGACTGTGCGGTTCTGCCGACAAAGCAGCGCGCGCACAGTTCGCGGCGAATCACGAGAAGTGGCTCGCGTTCGCGAAGGAGATTGGATGTCATGCAATCCGCGTGAATGCGATCGGCGAGGGAAACGCGAGCGAGCAGACGATTCGTTGCGCAGACGGTCTCGTCAAACTCCTCGAGGTGGCGAAGCCGTACGAACTCAACGTCATCGTTGAAAATCACGGCGGTCTTTCGTCTGATGGCGCGTGGGTTGTCGATGTTATGAAGCTTGTCGCCGATCGAAGCCGCTGCGGCACGCTGCCCGACTTCGGCAACTGGCGCGACGGCTCAGGCAAGCTGATTGACCCGGTGCGCAACGTCGCGCTCGTCGCGCCGTACGCGAAGGGGATGTCCGCTAAGAGTTACGACTTCAACGAGAAGGGCGACGAGACGCTGCTCGACTATCCGGCGCTCCTCGAGGTCGTTGCAAAATCGGGCTACAAGGGCGCGATCGGCATCGAGTACGAGGGCAAGCGCATGTCTGAGCACGACGGAATTCTCGCGACGAAGGCGATTCTCGAACGGTTCGGCTGCCGCGCGTGAGTGCTTTTCGCCGCGCGTGAGTGCTTTTCGCCGCGCGCATTGATTCGTCAACGCGCGGGTGGAGTCCAGCCATTCGGTGCGATTTCGAAGCGCGAGAACTCAAACGCGGGGCTCACCGTGCATCCGACCAGGGTCCAAGGACCGAGACTGCGCGCGCGCTGCCATGCGTTCGCGGGAATCTCGACTTGTGGGCGTTCGCCATCGATGAGCGCCGTGCCGAGGATGCGCGTTTCAGGCGCGCGTCCATGGCCCGCGATTGAGAGTTCGAGTGGCGCACCCGCATAGAAGTGCCAAATCTCCGCGGCATCGACGCGATGCCAGCGATTCTCGACGCCGCTTGGCAGCAGAAAGTAGATCGAGGTGCCTGCGCCACGCGAACCATCCGCGGGGCGATCGCGCCACATCTCTCGGTAGAAGCCGCCCTCGGGATGCGGAGCGAGTTCGAGAAGTCTGATGATCTCTTCTGCCGTTTCCGGACGGTCGGGGAAGGGGATCGCTTGATTCGATGCCGTCGAAGCCATGCGCGCACCCTATACTCGCCGCCTGATTTCCGCCGTCGGTTTCTTCGAAGGTGCGAAGGAAACAATCGCATGAGCCCAGCAACGATGATCGAATCGAAGTCTGCCCGAACGCCCAGTGCCGAGACAGGCGCCATTCTTGTCACAGGTGCAGGTGGCGAGATGGGGCACGCCCTTCTCGACGCACTCGCGAAGCGCTATCACGGCGCGCGCGAAGTCATCGCGATGGATCTGCGTGAACTTCCCGCCGATCGCGCGGCGCATGCGAGTGCGACCTACGCGGGTGACGTGAGCGACCCAACTGTTGCAGAAGCGATCGCACTCAAGCATGACATCTCTGAAGTGTGGCATCTCGCGGCGCTGCTCTCGACGCGCGGCGAGAAGAGCCCGGAACTCGCGCTCAAGGTCAACGTGATGGGCAGCGCGAACATGCTGAAACTCGCGGCGGAAAGTGCTTCGCGCCGCGGAACAGCCGTCAAGTTCATGTTCCCCTCGACGATTGCGATCTACGGCGTGCCGACACTCGATGCGAAGCGCGCGGCTGGCCGCGTCTCCGAAGATCGCTGCCTCGAGCCGATCACGATGTACGGCGTCAACAAGCGCGCCGTCGAAGAGATGGGCCGCTACTACGCGCGCCACTACCGCCTGCTCGCGAGCGACCGCCTCGACTGCACCGTCGATTTCCGCTCGATCCGTTTCCCTGGGATCATTTCGGCCGACACAGTTCCAACGGGCGGCACGAGCGACTACGGCCCCGAAATGCTGCATGCCGCAGCGCAGGGCAAGCCGTACGCGTGCTTCGTGCGTCCAGACGCGCGCATCCCGTTCATGACGATGCCGGATGCCGTGCGTTCGCTCATGGAACTCGCCGACGCACCGCGGGAGAAGCTCTCGCGCCTCGTCTACAACGTGGGCGCGTTCGCGCCGAGCGCTGCGGAAATCGCGACAAAGGTGAAGGAGTTCTTCCCAAAGGCGGAAGTGACCTACGCGCCGACCCTCGAACGCCAACGGATCGTCGATTCGTGGCCCGAGGATGTCGACGATTCGGCCGCTCGTCGCGATTGGGGCTGGAAGCCCGAGCACGATTTCGACCGCGCGTTTGCCGAGTACATCGTGCCGAAGATCCGCGCGCGCTACGGCTGCTGACGCGGGTGAAGTATCGCTGCGACGGTCGTGCGCGAAGTGGCGTGAACTCCCAGATTCCCGCGGCTGCGCTCGGTACTTCCGGCTATCTCTCGGCATGCCATCCGACGAGCTCTTTCCGACCACGCGCGCGACGTGGCTCTTCGATCGAATCGGCGGTGCCGCTCGATCGGGCGCCTCTTCATCCGACGGCCTTCGCGACGCGCGCGAGCACGTGATGCGCCGCTACTACGAGCCGCTCGCGGCGTATCTCTCAGCGACGTCGTACCGCGATGTCGATGCGCCCGCGGCGCTGGTCGCGGGGTTCTTTGTCGATCGGCTGAGCGATGACGCCTACCTCGTCGGGTGGAAGTCGAGCGGAATGCCTCTGCGAAAGTGGCTGGTGAACGGACTGCTCTTCTGGGTGCGCACGGAAGTGCGGCGGAGGCGGCGAACGATGGAGCGCGAGCAGGCGGGTGGTGCGGCCGCGCTCGCGCTTGAGGTGTCTGGGTCGGCGGCGCTGCACGCGGAGCGCGTCTTCGAGCGCGAGTGGGCGCGGAGCATCGTCAGCGATGCGTGCGAAGTCGTGGCCGAGCGATTGGTCGCGGAAGGCCTCGCGGATCGTTGGCAACACTTTCGACGGCACGTTCTCGACGGACTGAGTTACGAGGAGGTGGCGCGCGAGTCGGCGTGCGAGGCACGCGAAGTGCGCAACGCGTGTCGGGTGGTTCGCGCGAGGCTCGAGATGGCGTTCGTTGAGCTGCTGCGCGCAGAAGGCGTTCGGGAAGGTGATCTCGGGAGCGAGGTCAAGCGGATTCAATCGCACTTCACGCACGGCGACGAGGCATGACGCGGTCAGAAATGCCATGGACTCGCCGTTCGTACCAGCGGGAGGTTACGCGGATTGAAGTTTCGCGGATGGAGGATGCCGCGCTCGCGCGACTGTTCGCGATCGCGTCGGAGGACGGTGATCAGCGGAGTGCGGAGCGATCGCGCTACGACCACACCGAGCCACCGGCGCGGTCAGCGGTTACGAAAGTACGAACTGAGCGCGCGGCGGGCGCGCGCCGGGTTTGGATCGCGGGTGCCGTCGCGTTCGCCTCGTCGATCGTGCTTCTTTTGCAAATTGCGCATTTTCCGTCGTCCGCGATGGTGTTCGGCGGCTCCCTCTCCTCCGCGCGCATCAAGCCGCGCGCAGAGGAGATTCCCATGCGTCAGATGAGTCGTTCGCTCGCGGTCGTCGGAGTTGCAGGTCTCGCGGTCTCAAGCCTTGCAGGCGAGGTTGGTTTGGCCCGCGCAGCCCGCGCCGACGCTGAGATCGTCGCGTGGGGATACAACGGATCCGGGCAAACGAACGCTCCGTCGGGCGTGTTTCGCACCGTCGCCGTGGGCGGGCACTTCTACACCGGGTACTGTCTCGGCGTTCGTCCGGACGGCAGCATGGTCGGGTGGGGCGCTGTTCCGGGAGGCGCGCCAGCGGGAGCATTTGTTGATGTTGCCGGATGCAACCTTTCCGCGTGCGCCCTCCGTGCCAACGGCTCCATCGTCTGGTGGGGGTACAACGAGGCGGGCGTCGGCGATGTGCCAATCGGGCGGTTCGTCGAGATCGATGGTGCTGGTGCGAACTTCGCCGCCCGGCGCGCGGACGCGACATGGGTTGTGTGGGGAGACAATCTCGCTGGTCAGGTCAGCGGAGCGCCGACCGGTCCCCTTTCCGAATTGAAGGTGGGACCGTGGTATCTACTCGCGCGCGGAGTCGGCGGTGTCGTGCACGCTTGGGGCTTCGTCCCGAGCGGAGTGAGTTCGCTTCCCCAAGGTGAACTGCATTCGCTGTGGCCTGCGCACACGCACGCCGTTGCACTGCGAGCCGATGGAACAGCGGTCTGCTGGGGAAGTAACGCAGACGGTCAGTGCAATGCGCCTTCCGGGCCGTTTCGTCAGATCGCGGCTGGTGGCGAGACGCGAGGATTTACGATCGGCCTACGCCCTGACGGGACGCTTGAGTCGTGGGGTTACAACGGAAATGGTGAGCGCAACGTTCCAGCAACCCGCGTCGATCGCATCGCTGTCGGTCAATTCCACGGCGTCGGCTTCGTCGCTGATCTGTGCCCTGGTGATGTCACCGACAACGGCGTCGTCGACGCGATCGACCTCGCAGCAATTCTGACGGCGTGGGGTACCGAAGGAAGCGGCGAGTTCCCAGCGGACGCGAGCCGCGACGGCATCGTGGATGCTCAAGACCTCGCGCTCGTCCTCGGCAGTTGGGGTGCGTGCCCGGAGTGAGGCGCGCTTTGTGCTCGCCATTCTTCGAAGTTTGAAGTTGACTAGTCTGACTAGTCAGACTAGTCTCGGCGCATGGTTGCACGCGTCGTCACACTCACAGAAGCCAAAGCCAAACTCTCGGAACTCCTCGACGCGGTCGAACGCGGCGAGGAGATTGTGATCGTCCGCCACGGGGAGCGCATCGCTCGACTGCGTGCCTATCGCGCGCCGGAGGGCGGCGGCGATGTGCCCGCCCCAACGCTTGCCGAGAAATGGCGGCGACTCCGCGACGAGTGCGCGGCTGATCGGGAGGTCGCAGCGGAGATCTTTCGGCGAGAGGGACGACCGCTGAATTGGGAGGAGTTGAAGAAGATGACCCGGGAGGGGTTGGAATGATTGTGGTCGATGCTTCGGCGGTTCTCTCGATTCTTCTTGGAGAGCCGATGGGTGAGGTCGTGCTTCGTGCGCTGCAGGGTGGAGCGAAGGGGAGTCGGAGCGCCGCGGCTTCGGGAGACACAGGCCCGTTCGATCAGACGGGCCCCTCGGAACCGAACCCAGCCACCCGGCCGGCGGCAACCTTGATCGCCCCGGACTTTCTCGCGCTTGAGGTCGCGAACTCTGTCCTTCAGATGCGCCGCCGAGCAAGGCGGCTTGGTCTGGAAGTTTCCCCGAACTCCGTGATGGGTGTTCCAGCCGAAGGGGTCGCGGAAGCGATCCGATCGCACTTCGAAGTGATGGAGGTCACTCTCGAGCCTTTCCCATTTCGTTTGGGGTTTGCTCGAGTCTGTGAACTGAGTGAGCGCTACAGCCTGACCTCCTACGACGCGCTCTATGTGGCGTTCGCGGAGCAACGTGGAGCCCACTTGCTGACATTGAATCGGGCAATGGCCGCGGCCGCCGCTGGGATTGGAATCACCCCCGTCATCGCGCTCAAGCCCGACGCAAACTGAACGGCTGTAGACTTCGCCACATGCAATCCGCCGCGCCTTCACTCGCCGTTCCAACCTTCCCCTCGCGCACGCAGCAGATCCTCGAGACGCTTCGCCAAAGCGGGCAACTCAAGCACCTGCAGACGATCGAAGGTCCGATGGACGCGACGGTCAAACTCAAGGACTACGGCGAAGTCGCGTGCTTCTGCTCGAACAACTACCTCGGTCTCGCGAATCATCCGGAGGTCGTCGAGGCGGGCATCGCGGGCATTCGCAAGTACGGCGCGGGCACGGCAAGCGTGCGCTTCATCTGCGGCACGTTCGACTGCCACCACACGCTCGAGGCGCGTATCGCCGAGTTCTACGGCGTTGAAGCGTCGTACACCTTTACGAGCTGCTGGAACGCGAACGAGGCGATCTTCCCGACGCTGTGCGAGCCGGGAGACCTCGTGATCAGCGACGAGCTGAACCACGCGTCGATCATCGACGGC
>JAIYCA010000436.1 GCA_027488265.1 Planctomycetaceae bacterium | reverse complement strand
TCACTCTCGCCGCACGCAAAGTGGCGTATGCAGACGGCGCTGGCGGCAGAGTGGAATGAACAGGGTCGGTTCTTGTGTGACCCGCGTGGACCGTGTCCTGCCTATGAATACGCGTGGCGTGGGCGATACAGACAACCGAACCAAGCGCAAGTACAACGCCACACAGCGCGAGGGTTTGATGGAGCTCCGCAGCAGGTGCTCCTTGTTGTCCTGACACTGCTCGACCGAGGTCGAACCACGGCATCGCATCGACGAGTGCAGCACCTGCCCAGAGCGCTGCGATCACGCCAATGAAGAGTCTCGGCATGCTCGATGTCACGAGACTGCCGTCTGGGATGGAGAAGTTCACGGCGGGGAACTTGTGGGCGGAGACGTCCGAGGTCGACATGTTCGCGGCCGACACGTCCGTGTCCGCCATGTTCGAGGCCGACACGTCCTGCGCGGCCGCGTTCTGTTCAATGGATGCCGTATCGCCGCTCACCTCACGTTCGCGAAGCGAAACAGCACCAGATGGTGGACCGCCGGTGGAGTCATGACATACGACAACCTCGGCAGCATGAGCTTTCGAAGCTCCCGCATGCACTCCTTTCCCTTCTTGTGTGTTGGACATCAACCCCCCAATGAACGCAGCAATCCGCGACTCCTGTAAATCATGCAGACTCACGCTCGCTTGCAAGCTTTCCCACGGTTCCAGCACGTCTTCTCGTTCGAGCCCCCGTTCTTCAAAGTGTCTGTCCTCCAAGCCGTCTGCGCGCTTGAGCCTTGAACCACGCGATCCGCACTCCCGTACTCCCGTACTCCGGCACTCCGGCACTCCGGCACACTTCACCCATCGCGCCGTGCCCGCCGATGCGGCATCACAATCGAACAACGACCACGTGCAGCCAAACTACAAAGTGAAAACAGCCACACGCCAAAGTGTGGCACTTTTTCCACGCAGAAATCTCGACGAAAGAATTTTCTGAGATGTGCAAGAGATACGCACGAGTTTGTGGCAGATCACAACCGCGCAATCTCAGCGGCTTAGCGGCTCAGCAGCTCAACAACTCAGCTCGCTCCTTCAACCGCACACGCTCATCGTCCGTGCGACTTCTCGCGCAGCGCTTCGAACGTCGCAAGTGCGCGACCAAAGTCAATCGCTTCAGCAGCGAGCCCGATGCCCTCTTCGATCGACGTTGCGACACCTGCGACATACAGCGCCGCCGCCGCATTCACGAGCACCATCGCGCGTCGCGCACCACGTTCCTCGCCCGTCAGCACATTCGTGAAAAGCGCCGCGGCCTCATCGAGCGAGTGTGGCGCAAGCGCCGCGGGATCCGCACGCTCAAGTCCGAGCGCGCGCGGATCAACCGTCCACTCGCGCACTGCACCATCGCGAACTTCCGCCACGCGCGTCGGTACGGCGATCGAAATCTCGTCGAGGCCGTCATCCGAATGCAACACAAGCGCGTGCGTCGCGCCGAGTCGCACGAGTGCCTCAGCGATCGGCCGCACGAAATGCCCCGCGTACACGCCCATCACTTGGCGCCCCGCGCCGGCGGGATTCGTCAACGGACCAAGCAAGTTAAAGAGCGTTGGAACACCGAGCGCTTTCCGCACCGGCATCACGTGTCGCGCGGCGGGATGGTGATGAATCGCGAACGAGAAGCAGATACCGATTTCATCGATGCAGCGCGCTTGTGTCGCGGGCGATGCATTGACGTCCACGCCGAGTTTCTCCATGACTTCCGCCGAGCCGCGACCAGTGCGCGAGCGATTGCCATGTTTCGCAACCTTCGCACCCGCTGCCGCCGCGACGACCGCAGCGAGTGTCGACACATTGAAGGTTTTCGGCGCGCCGCCCGTTCCAGCGGTATCGACAATCGACGCCGGCGCAGTCTGGCACGGCACACGCTCAACACGCGCGCGCATCACCGTTGCCGCGCCGACGATTTCATCGACCGTTGGCAAGCGCGTCGCCATCAAGGCGAGAAACGCGCCCATCTCCGCGTGATGCGATTCGCCCGAGGCGATCTCCTCGAACGCCGCGCGCGACTCAGATTCTGTCAGCGTTCCGCCTTTGAGCAGCTTGCGCAGAAACGGCGTGAGTTCACCCGGACGGGAAGGCTTCGCGAATTCAGCAGGTCCATCGTGCGACATCCCTCTAGCGTAGCGAGAGCGAGCCGATTTCTCGTAGCATCCGCGCATGGCGTGTTCGCTCACTTCGCAGATCCTCGCCGAATCGATCGTGCACACGCTCGATCCGTTTGTCTTTCAGATCAGTCCCGGCGTTGGCCCGCGCTGGTACGGCATTGCGTATCTCGCGGGGTTTGTCGTGGGTTGGCTTGTCCTGCGATGGCTCGCGCGTTCGGGTCGCATTCCACTGTCGCCGCGGCAAGTGGGCGATCTCGTCACCAACGTCATCATCGGTGTCATCGTCGGCGGACGCGTGGGCCACGTGGTTTTCTACGATCGTCCGTTGTTGTGGCAGTTCAGCGACTCGTTTCCATTCTGGGGTCTTCTCGAACTCAACAAAGGCGGCATGTCGAGTCACGGCGGCGTGATCGGTGTCTCGCTCGCGATCATCCTGTTCGCGCGTCGCGAGAAGTTGCCGATCCTCGTCGTTGGCGACGCGGTCGCGTTTGCGGTTCCGTGGGGATTGATGTTCGGTCGCCTCGCGAATTGGGTGAACGGCGAACTTTGGGGTCGCGCGCTCCCCGACGCGATGCAGGCGAATCCTCCGTGGTGGAGCGTGAAGTACCCCGAAGAACTCACCCTCTTCACCTCAGTTCCGACATCCCTTGAGCCATTGCGCGAACTCGCACCTGCGACCGAGCGGCTCTCTGACGCGAAGTTTCTCGAGTGGCTTCAAACGACCGCGTACGACCACGCGAACAGCGCGCATGACGCAGTCATCACGGCGATCACACCTGTACTCACGGCGTACTACCCGAGCCAGTTTTTCCAAGCGCTCGCCGAAGGTCCGTGCCTCCTCATCCTGATGTCGCTCGCATGGCTCGCACCGCGTCGTGCGGGCACGATCGCCGCCGTGTTTCTCGCGGGTTACGGCGTATTGCGCTACACGACCGAGCAATTCCGCGAGGCCGATTCACCGGTCATCGCACTCGGTTTCCTCACGCTTCCGATGCTGCTCTCGATCACGATGATCGCGTTTGGCGCAGTGTTCTTCGTGCTCTCACGCAAGTCGCAACCGATCGGTGGACTGTGGAAGCGCGCGGCGTGAGTGGCGTTCGCGGCGGGCGTGTCGGGCGTGTCGACGCCGAGCCGTCGCCAACATCCGAGGATCTCGCTCGTTTTCTTTCGGCCGCACGCTCACGCGGAAGCGCAACGCAAGTTCGTTGCACACGTCGACTTGTGGCGCGATGCGGATTTGCGTGCGCGACATTCGCCGCGGCATTTTCGATTTCTCTCGCGATTTTCCCCCACGAAACGCGCGCCATCGCATTCCTCTCCTCGTCCCCACAACTGTCGCCACAAGCGCACGAGGAGAATCAGATGCGTTCCCTGAAGAGCATTGGTCAGAAGAGTCTCGGAGTTTTGTCGTCGCTCGCCATCGCCGCAGGCGCATCCGCGCAGGACGCCGTGCAGTGGCGCGTTGAAGATGGCGGGAATGGGCATTGGTATCAGTTTGATCCAGTGATTCGTCATTGGCCGGATGCGCGCGCTGTCGCCGAAGGACGTGGAGGACACATGGCGACGGTGACGTCAAGCGCTGAACAGCTCTTCGCTCGTGCGATGTGTCCGAGTTGCACATGGCTTGGAGGCGTTCAGTCGGACGCTTCGTGTGAGCCTGGATGCGGTTGGACCTGGACGACCGGTGAGGCGTGGGGATTCACCGCCTGGCGACCGAGTGAACCAAACAACCGTGGCCAGAACGGCGAGCTCTATGTGGCGCTCGAGGGGCAGGTCGCAGACGGTGGTTGGAACGATGCACCGCCGTATGCAACATGCTCTCTGCTGATTGAGTGGTCTGCTGACTGCAACTCTGACGGTATCGTCGACTTCGGACAGATTCGCGCGGGCGAACTCGTAGACGCGAACGCGAACAATGTTCCCGACTGCTGCGAAGCGGGCACACCTTGCCGAATCGCGCCGATCGAGTGGAGCGCTGCGAACGGAGGGAATGGACACTGGTACGCGATGATCTTCTATCCAACCGTATCCCGAACGTTCGACGAGGCGCAGGCATATGCGACATCCCTGGGCGCGCACCTCGCGACGGTGACGAGTGCGAACGAGGACGGATGGTTGAAGGGAAATGTCGTCGTCCCCAATCCCTCGAACACGATCTGGGGACCCTCTATCGGCGGTCGATTGGTGAATGGCAAACTCACCTGGGTGACAGGTGAGTTGTCGACCTACGCGGGCTGGGGCGGGCCGGAACCGACTCTCGATGGTCCAAACATCGAGTATTGGCGATATGGATCATTGTGGTGGAACGACTACTGTGATTGTCTTGCGGACAAGTGGCTGTTCGAATGGTCCGCCGACTGCAACGCTGACGGCATCGTCGACTACGGCCAGATTCGTGCCGGCGAACTCGAAGACGCGAACGGCAACAACATCCCTGACTGCTGCGAGCAGTCGACTTCGTGCGAACCATGCGCTGCGGATATCGATGGCTCCGGCACCGTCAACGCTGTTGATCTCGCGGCGATCCTTACCGTCTGGGGAACCGACGGCAGCAAGTATCCGAATGCCGACATCGATGGCGACGGTGAAGTCAACGGGCCTGATCTTGCGGCTGTCTTGAGTAGTTGGGGCGCGTGCCCGTAACGCGGCGGTGACGAACCTCACGCGCGCACTGCGTCGCAGACGATGAGCGAACTCTTCCCCACCACGCACTCGACCTGGCTCATCGATCGCTCGGCGCACGCGCCCGACGAAGCGCGCGCGCATGTGATGTCGCGCTACTTCGATCCGCTCTGCGCGTACGCACGTGCGTCGAGTTTGCGTGCGGTCGGCGAACCAACGGAACTCGTCAACGACTTCTTCGCCGTTCGTCTCTCGGATGACGCGTACCTCGCGCGGTGGTCGACGAGCGGGCTTCCTCTGCGTCGTTGGCTCGTGAACGGCCTCATCACGCATGCACGCAATCGCGCTGCGGCCGAATTGCGACGGCAGTCGAAAGCGCCCGCGACCGATCCAGCCACGCTCGCGAGTGCGGTCGCTTCGCCCGAACCCGCGGGCCTCCTCGCGCTCGAGCGCGCATGGGCGATGCGCGTCATGATCGAAGCGCACGATCGCGTGCGCAGCGAGTTCGACGCCGACGGCAAGAGCGCGTGGTGGGAGCTCTTCCGCCTCCACTCGGTGCAGGGGCTCGCGTACGCGGAGGCATCGCAGGCGGCCGGCGTCCCGTTCACAAGCGCGTCACACATCAATCGTGTGGTCGCAACGCGCCTCCGCGACACGCTCGCCGCGCTCCTCGCGCGCGACGGCGTCACACCCGCCGAAGTCGAACAAGAACTGGCGCTGATGCAGGACTTGCTCGGGTAGTTTGTGCGGCATGTCCGCGCTCCCTGAGATACCAACCAAGGATCTTGCGTGCCTCGTCGCCGCCGTTCGTGGGGGAACGGCGGTTGCGTCGAATGCGCACACGACACGCGCGTCCGGGACGCGCTCTCACAGAACGCAGTTGCGCATCGCCCGCGCCGTTTTTCTTGCGATTACCGCGATTTTTCTGCACGGCGCCGCGTTTCACGCATGGAGCATCTCGCCGACTGATGTCTTGTCGGCAGAGGAGCTCAAGATGTCAACGAAGAAGCGAATGCTCGCGGCGGCGGTTGGTGGTGTGGTGCTTTCAGGCGCGAGCAGCGCGCATGCGCAAGACGCCGTGCAGTGGCGGGTTGAAGATGGTGGGAATGGGCATTGGTATCAAACGATCGCCACGATCGGGCAGACATGGGAAGTGGCTCGTGATCGCGGGGCTTCGATGGGCGGGCATCTCGTCACACTTGCGACCGCTCAAGAAGATGCGTTCGTTCGTTCGCTCACACCAGACGTCACCGATACAGGTTTCTGGATCGGCGCATTCCGCACACCAAATGTCGTGTGCACCGGATCGTCTTGGCAATGGGTCGATGCTTCGCCATGGACGTATACAGCGTGGGCATCAAATCAGCCAGATTGCTGGGCAACAGGACAGGATCGACTTGTTGTGGTGCGTGGAAACTACTTTCCCGGATGGCACGACTTTGGGTCTTTCGCGACAGACATCGCGATGGCGATCGTCGAGTACTCCGCCGACTGCAACTCCGACGGGATCGTCGACTACGGTCAGATCCGCGCAGGCGAACTCGTCGACACGAATGCGAACAACATCCCCGACTGCTGCGAGCAAGCGATTTCGTGCGTGCCCTGTGCCGCCGACGTCGACGAATCCGGCGCGGTGAATAGCGTTGATCTGGCGGCGGTGCTCTCAAACTGGGGCACCGATGGTGGCAAGTATCCACGCGCGGATATCGATGGTGACGGCACGGTGTCCTCCACGGATCTCGCGGCCGTACTCAGCGCGTGGGGTCCCTGCGAGTGACGCGCGTTCGTGCGAGAGTTCCGTTCTTCTTCGACCGCCTCGCGCGTTGAGGCCCATGACCATGTTCCCCACCACCCACTCGACATGGCTCGTGACGCGCATCGAGGACGACTTCCCCGCGGCGCGCGCGCACATTCTCGAGCGGTACTTCGAACCACTCTGCGCGTACGTGCGATCGTCGCAACTGCGCGCGTTCGGTGAACCCGCGGATCTCGTCAACGACTTCCTCACTCATCGCGTGACCGACCCGGCGTATCTCGCGCGTTGGGGGTCGAGCGGGCTTCCGCTTCGCCGTTGGCTTGCGAACGGTTTGCTCATGCACACACGCAACGCGGCACTCGCCGCGCGGCGACGGCGCGAACTCTTCGCAAACGGCGGTGCGTCGCAAAGTGAACGGCCGACGGGAAAGAGCGCTCCACGTTCGGTCGACCCAGCCGAACTCACGGCTGCGGATCTCGCAGCGAGTGCGTCGAACGCGCAGTCGCTGCACGAAACCGACGCCCTCCTCGCGCTCGAACGCGCGTGGGCGATTCGCACGGTGACCGAAGCGCATGAGCGCATTCGCACCGAGCTCCAAGCGGAAGGCCGCGCGGCGTGGTGGGAGTTGTTTCGCCTGCACACGATTCACGGGATGAGTTACGCGCAGGCGTCGCCGATCGTTGGTATCGCGCCGACGAGTGCGTCAAGCGTGCATCGACAGGTGGTTGATCGCTTGCGCGCGGCGCTCCATGACATCATTGCGCGCGATGGCATCGGACCAGACGACGTCGATCGCGAACTCGCATTGATGCAGGATCTGCTCGGGTAGACGTCGCGGCGTCGGGCGCGAAGTTGTTTGGCGAGGTTCGGACACGCGCAATCGTTCGGTATGATCACACGCGATGGCCGCGCGTGAACCAACCGATGCGAACGAGACGCCGAACCCCTCGGTGAACCACGTGAAGAATGCCGTGGTGAATGTTGCGGTGAACCCTGCGGTGAATGCCGTGGCGACTTCCACAGCGCCTCACCTCACACCGATGTGCCCAAACTGCGGCTACGACCGATCAGGTCTTGAGAGCGCGAGCCTTTGCCCCGAGTGTGGCGCCGAAGGGCTCGAGGGTGCGTTTGTGCTTGTTGGTCAAGCTCGATTTTCACGCACCATCAACATTGTTGCCGCTGCGTTGTGCGGCCTGTTCGCAACGACTCAACTCGTCAGCATCGTTGGTCGGATTGGAAATCCGACCATGCGCCAAATTGGCGGCGCGATGCGTCCGAACTACGTCGACCCTCCACCTTCCGTGGGCGACTTCGTTTCGCTCGCAGTATTCGCGATTCCGTTTCTTGTTCTCGTGTGGCAACTTTGGATCGCCCGCACCGCACCGCAGCGAAACGTCGTGGCGTGGACATTTCATCCAAAGGGTATTGAGATCCGAACGCCCGGCCATCGGAGTTTCATCCGTCGCGAGGATGTTGCGCGGATCGATTGCGCTGACTTCGCTCTGAGTGAGGGTTCGCAGTTTCTGCTGGTGCCGCGCCGATCATCGATGCGCGGCATGATCGGATCGACGAAGGCGCTGTATCTCCTCGGGCCGAAGGAGTTGCGTCGCGCGATGCTGCGGAAGGTGCGCGAGTTCTATCCGCTGTGAGTGGTTCGCGCGCGGATGCTTGCGGAAAGAAGCTTGTGAGAATTCTTGTACGAAATCTCGTCGAAGATTTCTGCGTGGAAAAAGTGCCACACTTTTGAGTTGTGAGAGCTTGGCTCGTTAGTCTTTGTGTTGCGTGCCCAAGGTCGACGCTCTTCTGACAGAGCGCATCTTGCGGTGCAGAGCAGCATCAAGAGATTGGGGGAAGGATGACAGCTTTCACACAGGCGGAAAAGGATTTGGCGACAGGTCTCTATCGCGGCTATGCCGATGCGATTGGTCGATCGATCGCGCGATGGGAGCACGACGAGTGGAAACGCGGCATCCCTGAAGTGTTCGTCGCGCTCTACAGCCATCCGTTTGGGGTGGATGTCTCGGTGTTTACGACGGAACCCGAAGCGCGCAAGCATCTTCGCGCGGTGTCACACGACCAGTGTCGCCAAGACGCGAAGATCAAGCGTGCCGTCGCACGACGCTTCGGTTGGGCGAAGTGGAGCGACACACTTTTCATTCGACTTTCAGAGGACGCGTTGGACGCACTTGTCGACGCATGGGGCGACATTGCATCAGGCGAAGCGCTGTGGATCTCGCGATGCGTGGTGGAACGAGAGTTCGCGCGCCGAGCTTGGCGACAGGAAGCGGCGCGTGCGGATGAGAGCGTTGGGGAATGCGGAACGGAGCACATGGATGATCATGGGGATGATCATGGGGATGATCATGGGGATGATCAAGCGGAGAAAGAGACTGAGGCGAGTGCGGTGTGTACGGCAGTGACTGTTGCGCAGTGCGCGTCTGACAACACGAGGCTCGAGACGAAGGACCCCGTAAGGGACCGCGTGAGGGAGCCTGTCATGTGAAGTCATGTGACATTGCTCATGCTGTCGCCCAAGCCGTCGCATTTCACATCGCATGTGATGTCGCGACGGAGGTCGCTCATGCTGGACCGGTCGAGGAAAATGAGTCCACGCGACAGCGCGGCGTTGTTGTTCAACGTCGATACCGTCGATCCGACCAAGCGTCGGGGTCTACGGCGCGGTCTCTCCGGCCATCCTCACAGTGGTCACACGCTCGAATGCCGCACTTGGACTCACATGTTGCGTCTACACAGCTGGCGGTACCGCGCGTGCTGCCGCGTTACGCACAACGACGCCGAGTGCGGCGCGCACCGCGACTTCGCCCCAGCCGGTTTCGGTATCGATGCGCTCGACCTCGTTGTCCGTGACGGCGGTCACACGCCGTCCTGCGAGATGACGCGTGAGCGCCCAGCCATAGACCTCGTCCGCGATTCGTGCAGGCATGTCTTCTGTGACAACCGAGCGCACCAACGTGCCGTCGATACGGGCAGTCTCATCGAGCTGTGCGCGCATCACAAGGGCGCGTACGAACTGCTCGGCAACGTCATCGATCGTTCGCGTGAAACGCTCGATCGGAGCGTGAGCACTTTCGTCGACAACAAAACCGTGACGGGTCAGCACACGGGTGATCGCGATCCGAACACCAACGGCATCGCTTCGGAGGTGGATCATGTGATCGAAACGGTGTCGGAGCTGGTAGCCGATCTGTTGCGTGAGATGCGCCGTGGCGATGAGCGTGAAGTTTCCATCGATTCGTGGGAATGACGGAGGCGATCGTCGTGGTGTCGCGTCGATTTGGAATTCGTCGATCGACTTCTTCTTGCGCGTCGCTGGCATTGTGGGCACACCAGTATCACGCGCGAACGAGCCAGTTCCACGCGTGGTTTTGCGCGCAATGCACGACATCAAGAATTGCTCGTCTCCACTCGACATCAGTTCGATGTGTCGAATCAGGAGTACACCTTGGTTGCGCACCTCGCGAACCGCGCGGCGGAGCATCTCTTGGTCAACACCATCCAAGAGATCGAGTTCGACGAAGTTCTTCGGCGCGAGATCACGCACGATGGCGCGCGCGACGAGTGTGGTTCCACATCCCGGCGGACCATGGAGAAGCACATGGTCGAGCGGGCGATTGCTCGCAAGGGCGTTCTCCACGAGTCGCTCGAGAACGCGCGTCACGCCCACCGAGCTTGCGAAGTGGAACAGGGTCGGTGTGGTGAAGACATCGGTGCGGAGATCGGGAACGGTGCGCAGCTTCGGCGCTTCTCCGCGCTTCGCAGGCTGCTCGTTAGCCGGACCTGTAGCGCTTGAGTTGACGGGCTCTATTCCTACGGGCTCATGCTCTACGGGCTTGAGTTTCGCAGCGTCCGCGCTCGATCGAGCATCAGTCTCGGTCGCGCCTGAACTCTCCGCAAGCGTGTCGAGTGTTGTCGTATCGCAGATCGGCGACAGGCAGAGAGGATTCGGACTTGCCGTGCACAGTTCCACCACGTCGGCTGCGAGATTGTCCGGCTGCATGACATGCCCAGAGCAAGTGTCTGCAAGGTCGATCTCTGGTCGTCGATCAACGATCTTCGCCGGAGAGGTTTCGGGCGCCGCACGCGAATCGCTCACCGCGTCGTTCAACTCAACGGTGTTGATCTCGGTGACTCCAACCGCCTCGGAGGCTGTCGCTGCCATCCCGTTCGTCGCAACATCCATCGCGCCGCCGCCGATGTCGGTAGCGAGGCGCTGCGCAACCTCTTCCACCATGTTCTGCGGCGCGTTCTTTTCACCATTTCCACCCTGCACGCCATCACTCATGCTCAGCCTCCTTATTGAGTTTCGATGTTGAGTTTCAGTTGGATTTCTCTTCCGCTGCTGACGCCCACGCTTCTTGCATCCGTTCAAGCGCTCACGCAACCACGCAATCGCGCACGATCACTCTGCCTGAATCACCCGTAATCCGGCTCCTCCCCCTCAAATTTCGCTCTTCAGCCCAGAACATCCCACCACGTGTTTCGTGCATGGACGCACACACGTCACATCTCGACACGTCGAACTCCCACGCAGCGCGTGCGTCCATCGTTTCCGCCCTGATCTGTGAAGACACTTTCCGAACGACTTCCCTGCCGATATCTCTGCTCGAAGTTTGATAAAGCCTCACTCAGGCTCATTGAAGTGCTGAGTTGTATTGGTGGGCGATCGAAGAACGTATTCGAGTGGTGTTGGTTGAAACATCTCGAGTTGAACACCCCGAGTTGAATACCCCGAGTCGTGACGACATGCGATCGCCATCGACAACGTCTTCTCTTGCCCAATCAAACTCAGCTCTGCAAACTCGTCGCGCGACTCCCTCCGCGGCGGCCGCGATGGTAGGAGTCGATCGCGCGAAAGCAAGTGTCAAGACGAAGCGATTCGCACTGAGCGGTGCAGGGTTATTTTGACGACGCGCGGGAGCGAGCGAGTGCGGTTTCGCGGCACCGGGCTTCCGCAATCCGCGATCGCGCCGCGCTGTCCATCCACCAACAATCCACCATGCCGATGAAGACACGAACGCCGCGTCGAGAAGCTCGCAACACCTTTCCGAACGCGTCTCAAAAGCACGCCGCCCGACTGAACCTGCGGGGCCGTGCGGATTCAGTCGGGCGGGCGTGATTTGTCGTTTCGCGGATGGCACCTAATTGGTTCCACCCTGCGCAGCAGTTCTTCGTGATCAGCCGGCCACGCCTTCGAGGTTCACGAGCACGCGCGTGTTGTCGCCGAGGACACCCTTCTCAACGCCGTAGTTCATGCCGAAGTCGCTGCGCTTGACCGAGAAGGTCGCCTCAACGCCCGCGCGCTTGCCCATCATGTTCGAGTGACCGGTGACTTCGATCATCGCGGTCACTGGCTTGGTCACGCCGTGCATCGAGAGATCGCCGGTGACTTCGAACATGCCGTTCGCGCCCTTCTTGATGCCCGTCGACTTGAACGTCATCGCTGGGAACTCAGCGGCGTTGAAGAAGTCCGGGCTCTTCAAGTGACCGTCGAGCTTTTCGTTCGCGGTATCAACGCTCTCGATGGCGATCGAGATGTCGAATGCGGTTGGGGCACCCGCGGCATCGAAGCTCATCGAGCCGGAGACGTCGTTGAAGCGGCCCCAGAATTGGCCAGCACCAGCGTGCATGACGCGGAAGAACGCGCTCGAGTGCACGTCGTCGATCTTGTAGCTACCCGCGGCGTCGGCCTTCGCAGGCGCAGCGGCTGCGGGCTTCGAATCCTGCGTGGCTGCGATGCCGACGACAGCAAAGGTCGCGAGGGTTGCGAGAGAGAGAACGCCAAACGTCTTTCCAAACATGCAATGCCCTTTCAATGGCTCGGTCAGAGCCTCAGATGCCTACTTCGCCGGAACCGTGGTCAGCTACGAATGCCGCCGCGGGCGCGGACGATAGGTTCGTTCGCAACCGCCGGATGGACGCACCTCGAACTTGCTGAACTCTTCTGCGCGGCTCGGTCGATAGCGCTCGCGTGGGTACGCCGCTGGTCTCATCCCTCTCGTTGCTCTGGTCAGGCCCGCTCGAGTGGCTGAGCGTCGGCCTCCTGCTCGTCGGCGTGTTGTTCTTCTGGCGTGGTCGCCGGGGTCGGCGCTCTGACCGACTGCACTGTGTGAAATGTCTGCACGCCTTGGCGCAGACTTCTCTCGCCGAGATCGCGCCTGACGCCTGTTGCCCCGAGTGTGGACACCCGCTCTCGAGTGCTTCCGGTTCGTCGCGCGGCGCGACCAAACGCATGAGATCTAGTGTTCGAACTTCCCTCCCAAGGCCGTTGATCACGTCAATAGGACTGTTGCTCGCCTGCGCGGGAGTGGGTTTTTGGCTCTACAACGGGGCTTTGGGCGGAATCGGGCGGCTTCTTCTGCCTCGATATCAAGTGAAAGAGACCCAAACACTCCTCGGCTGCGACGTCACGATCTCCAAACCCCGTTGGGCCGATGACTTGGCTTCTCCGATCGTTGAGATCCGGCAACGCGGCCGAGTGGTCTTCGCGTCCGCCATGACACACCCGACGGTTGGAAGCGCGCGGCTCCAAGACCCGCTTTGTGAGGAACCAGTCTCGCTCCTCTGGATTCGATCCG